>CAXYZX010000124.1:0-8209 GCA_964293845.1 uncultured Dechloromonas sp. | reverse complement strand
CCGAGATCAAGCAGCGGCTTGCCGGGCAAGCGTGTTGAAGCATAGCGCGCCGGAATAACGACTTTGAAGGCCAGCGCGGTCATGATTACTCTTCCGCCGTCAACTGGCGCGCCTCATCTTCGAGCATGATGGGGATGTCGTCACGGATCGGATAAGCCAGTTTGCAAGGCTTGCAGACCAGTTCTTTTTCAGTTTTTCGGTGTTCGAGGTTGCCCTTGCAAATCGGGCAGACGAGGATATCAAGCAGCCTGGCGTCCACGGAGTTTCTCCAGAATAAGATCAATAAGGGCCGGCGCAAGCTCGGCTTCGACCGGTAAAACCCAGGTTTCACCAGCCGTCAGACCGGCGCATTTTACTGCATCCTTCTCGGTCATCAGCAAAATGCCAGGGTCGGAAAAAGTCAGATCAGCAGCGGAATAGGCGTGATGATCAGGAAATGGATGAGCCTCAAAAAGCAGGCCAAGCGATTCGAGTGTGCGAAAGAAGCGAGCCGGATCACCGATGCCCGCAAGTGCATGAAGTTTTTTACCCTTTAATGCAGCCGCTGGACAAGTTTGTCGAGGGTCATCAAGGCGATAAAAATTGCCCGGCTGCAAAGTCATGTCAAAGCTTGGAACCTGCACCGGCAGGCGGCTATCGGGAAAACCGTTGCAAACAATCGCGTCGACCGCAACAAGTCGGCGCAAGGGCTCGCGCAAAGGGCCGAGCGGCAAACGCCAGCCGTTACCGGGGCCACGCCCATCAAAAACCGCCAGTTCGACATCGCGCGCCAGCCGGTAGTGCTGCAGACCATCATCGCAAAGAATGACATTAACTTCAGGGTGCGCTGCCAACAGCGCGCGCCCCGCAGCAGCGCGATCGCGCGCTACCCAGACCGGAACACCACTACGTCGTGCGAGCAAGATCGGTTCATCCCCGACGATACTCGGATCTGCATCCACAGCCACGGCGCGCGGCGCGGCATTTTCGCCGCCGTAGCCGCGACTGACGATCCCCGGCCGCAGCCCCCGTTGGCGCAAGCCCTGCGCCAACCATAGCGTCAGCGGCGTCTTGCCGGCGCCGCCAACCGTAATGTTACCGACAACGATCACCGGCACCGGCAAACGCTCCGGACGAGTTAATAACTGTTTAAGCTTGGCGAGCAGCGCAAACAGCCCGCTTAGCGGCAGCAAAAGCCACAACGCCGGCGAAAGCCGGCGTTGCTCGAACCACTGACGCTGTAACCAGCGAGCCAACATCAGTGCGTCGTCTGGGTCGCGAACGAAATATGCGGGTAACCGGCAGTCTGCGCTGCCTGCATTACATCGACCACGCTCTGATGCGTTGCCTTGGCATCGGCATTGATCACAATCACCGGATCAGGACGCGTACCAGCCGCGCGACGCAAGCCATCGGCAATGCTTTTCACATCGGTTACGGTCAACGGCGATTTGTTGATCAAAACCTGCCCTGCCGACGTCACCGCTACATCAATTTCGTTAGGCTGTTCAACCTGCTTGCTGGCATCCGCCGTCGGCAAGTTGATTTCCAGCCCGGAGAACTTGGAATAGGTAGTGCTCAGCATCAGGAAGATGATGATGACCAGCAAAACGTCAATCATCGGAATCAGGTTGATTTCCGGCTCTTCATTGGTGCGGCCACGCTGAAACCTCATCGCTTACTTCCGATCACCGTGCATGTATTCGACAAGACGAACTGCCTGCTGCTCCATATCGACTACAAAACTATCGACAAGTGCCCGGAAATGACGCCAGAAAATAATGCTCGGGATGGCGATGAAAATACCGAAGCCAGTGTTGTAAAGCGCAATCGAAATACCCTGCGCCAACTGCTGCGGGTTGCCCGTACCCGGTGTCTGGGAACCGAAAATATCGATCATCCCGATGACCGTACCAAACAGCCCCATCAGTGGGCTGATCGAAGCAATCGTACCGAGCGTCGTCAGATAACGATTCAGATCATGCGCCACTGCAGCGCCGGCCTCTTCGATCGACTCCTTCATGATTTCTCGGGTCGAATTGACATTGCGCAGGCCAGCAGAGAGAACGCGGCCCAATGGTGAATGGCGCTCCAAATCTTCCAGCAGCTTGTCGTTATTGGCGCCGCGCTTGAACTCGCCGACTGCACGTTGCAGCAGTCCGTTTGGCACAACCTTAGCCCGACGCAGGGCGACCAGACGCTCAATAATCAGGGCAACGGAAATAATGGAGGCCAGAAGTAGCGGCCAGATTGGCCAACCAGCGGCCTGAACAATCGCGAACACGGAGAATCCTCGCTGAATAACAACCCACGATTTTGCCCTTCGCCCCGCTTCCCGGCAAGCCCCGTAAACCGGGCGCTCCGCCGTTTATCCCCAAAATCTGTGGATAAGTCTGTGAATCGCATGTCACCAACTTCGCTAAGCCCTTACAGAATAAGGCTTTTCTCTACACCGCATCAAAACAAGGCATATTGTTTAACTCGATAAAAATCAATTGCTTAACAAGCTCTACAAGAGCCCCTCGCCAACGAAGGGTGAGCGAAGCGCTACAATTGATGGCTATGTCAGCAAGCCCCATATCCCAATCGGCAGTCATCAGCATCGCCCTCCTTAATCGGATGGTGCGCGAATGTCTGGAAAGCACCTTCCCGCTGACCTGGGTTGGTGGCGAAATTTCCAACCTGACCTACGCCGCTTCAGGCCACGTCTATTTTTCGCTCAAGGATGCCAACGCCCAAGTGCGCTGCGTCATGTGGCGCAACCGCGCGCAATTGCTCGGCTGGCGCCTGGAAAACGGGCAAAAAATAGAGGCCAGGACGCTGGTTTCCTTTTACGAACCACGCGGCGAGTTCCAGCTCAACGTTGAAGCAATCCGTCGCGCCGGCCAGGGTGACCTTTACGAGCAATTTCTCCGCCTCAAGGCCAAACTGGAAGCCGAAGGGCTGTTCGACCCGACAACCCGCCGCCCCCTGCCGAGCCATCCACGCGCCATCGCCATCGTCACCAGCCCGCAAGCCGCCGCCCTGCAGGATGTATTAAAGACCTTGCAACGGCGCGCCCCGCACCTACCAATTGAGATTTACCCGACCCCAGTTCAAGGTGAAGGGGCCGGTGGCAAAATCGCTGCCGCCATTGCCCAGGCCGCACAAAGTCAGTGCGATGCCATCATCCTGTGTCGTGGCGGTGGCAGCATTGAAGACCTTTGGGCCTTCAATGACGAGGCCGTAGCCCGCGCCATCCGCGCCAGCCGGATTCCCGTAATCAGTGGCGTCGGCCACGAAACCGATTTCACCATCGCCGACTTCGCCGCCGATCTACGCGCCCCCACCCCGACCGCAGCTGCCGAGTTGCTCAGCCCGGATCGCGATGCTTTGCTCGCCCAACTGGCACAACTCAAGCGCCAACTAGCCGGCCAAACCACACGATACCTTGCCGAGCGCGGCCAGCAACTGGACTGGCTAAGCAGCCGCCTGACCCACCCGGCCGAACGACTGCAGCGCCGGCGCGACACGGTGGATCGACTCGCCGGGCGCCTGACTCAAGCCCAGCTTCGCCAACAGGATCAATGGCGCTATCGGCTCACTGGCGCAGCACAAGCACTGCACAACGCCCGCCCACGAACAGAAATAGCCAAGGAAAGCCTGCGTCTCATGGCTTTTCGCCTGGAAAATACGACGCGCTGGCAAATTTCAGCGGCGGGCGTGAAACTAAATTCGCTGGCGAGCAGTCTCAATCAACTTGACCCGCATGCAGTGCTTGCCCGAGGCTATGCAATTGCCATTGGCCCGGATGGCCGTACAATTCGCGATGCAGCGAAATTAAGTACCGGCAACGAAATCCAGCTCACTTTTGCTCGCGGCCATGCAACAGCGACGGTGAATCAGGTTGTCCCAACGCCCGAAGCTGACTAGAATTTTCGCTTTACCCCCTCAGATAGAAAACGGAGAAAACAATGGAACATCAACTACCCGCACTGCCGTTCGCCAAAGACGCACTCGCCCCGCACATGTCGGCCGAGACCTTTGACTACCACTACAGCAAGCACCATCAGGCCTATGTCACCAACCTGAACAACCTGATCAAGGGCACCGAGTACGAAAACCTCGACCTCGAAGCCATCGTCAAGAAGGCCCCGGCCGGCGGCGTGTACAACAACGCAGCCCAGGTCTGGAACCACACCTTCTTCTGGAACTGCCTGACCCCGAACGGCGGCGGTGCTCCTAAAGGCGCCCTGGCTGCTGCCATCGACGCCAAGTGGGGTTCGCTCGACGCCTTCAAGACCGCCTTCCAGACATCCGCCGTCGGCAACTTCGGTTCCGGCTGGACCTGGCTGGTCAAGAAGGCCGACGGCTCCGTCGACATCGTCAACATGGGCGCCGCCGGCACCCCGCTGACCACCGGCGACAAGGCACTGCTCTGCGTCGACGTCTGGGAACACGCCTACTACATCGACTACCGCAACATGCGTCCGAAATTCGTCGAAACCTACCTGGCTTCGCTGGTTAATTGGTCATTTGCTGAAGCCAATTTCGCCTGAGTTTTGACCGAAATTTCAGGATGAAAAGCTCGTAATAACGAGACTTAATTGCTGAAGAACGAAAGGGAGCGGATAGCTCCCTTTTTTATGTTTCACAACCTTCGACGGTAACTGATCGGCCTGAACGGTCATTGCTAGGCGCAACAGTCTAGGTCTGCTATGCGCCACGGAGCAGTCGTCATCTGGCTACCGAATTCGGGGCAATTTATTCTGTTCTACACGAGTGCCGCCCCTGGTGTATTCGTGTAGCCCCAACGGCTGGTCTCCGAGTGCTGCCGCCGCGCCAAATCGAGGCTCAAAACGAATCGCCAGCATCCCGGTCAAACGGCACCTGGAGGTGCCGCAAAGCGCACGCCATTTGCCTGCAACCGGACAGCGAAGGAACGCAATGGCATCACATCCTGAACACTTGAGTGGGATCAGCGCGAAAACGCTCGCGCATTACAACGAGCGAGCCGCGGAGTTCTGGGAAGGGACGCGCGACCACGATGTGAAGCAGAACATCGAGGCGCTGCTCCGCCACATGGGCAGTGCCCCGCCGTGGCGCATACTCGATTTCGGGTGCGGACCGGGGCGTGATCTGGCGGCATTTCGCGCCTTGGGGCATGAGGCGGTCGGCCTCGACGGCTCACCGCCGCTGGTCGCCATGGCGCGTAAGCACAGCGGCTGCGCCGTATGGGAGCAGGATTTCCTCGCACTGCAGCTTCCCGTCGGCCAATTTGACGGCATCTTCGCCAACGCTTCGCTATTCCATGTACCACGCCAAGTGCTGCCGCACGTGTTGAGCGAATTGCATGCGACGCTCCGCCCCGAGGGCGTCCTCTTCACCTCGAACCCGCGGGGGAATAACGAGGAAGGCTGGAATCAAGGGCGCTACGGGGTCTTTCATGACCTCGCGGCATGGCGCAAGTTTCTTGAAACGGCCGGTTTTCTGGAATTGGAGCACTACTATCGCCCCGCCGGCCTGCCACTCGCGCAACAGCCCTGGCTAGCCAGCGTCTGGCGAAAGGGCGCCGACGAGACCGAAAAATCCGGTCAGCCGCGCGGCGACTGAAACTTTTCCAGCTTCAGCCGCCAAACGCCTTCCGTATCGTGTCGAAGATGGATTTGAGCGGTGACTCCTCCACGTCCAGAGTCTTGACCCCGTCATCGCCCTTGAACTCATCGTAGAGCCAGTCACCATCGACGTAGGAGACGCCCGGCGGCGGCTTTCTTTCGTTGGGCGGCTTGCCGGACAAAGCCTGGCGCATGTAATCGATCCAGATCGGCAGCGCCAGGGTTGCGCCGAACTCCCGGCCACCCAGCGATTTGGGCTGGTCGTAGCCCATCCACGAGACGGCCACGACGTTTCCGGAATAGCCGGCAAACCAGCCATCAACCGCGTCGCTGGTGGTGCCGGTCTTGCCGGCCAGGTCGTTGCGTCCCAGGCGCTGGCTCGCCTGGGCGCCGGTACCGCTTCTGGCCACCTCGCGCAGCATGCTGTCGATGATGAAGGCGTTGCGGGGGTCGATGGCCCGTTGCTCCTCCAGCCTGGCAGGTGGCGGTGGCGCCTCCCACAGCACATTACCACGGGCATCGGTGATCTTCTGGACCAACCGGGGGGTGACGGTGAACCCGCCATTGGCGAATACCGCATAGGCGCCGGCCATCTGCAGCGGAGTGACCGAGCCGCTACCCAGGACCATGGTCAGATTGGCCGGATGTTTGGCGGCATCGAAACCGAAACGTTGCAGATAGTCGCGCGCATATTGCGGCGAGATGGCTTGCAGCAAGCGGACTGCGACGACGTTCTTCGAGCGGGCCAAGGCTTGGCGCAGGCTGATCGGGCCATCGAAACCGTCGTCATTGCGGGGTTCCCAGGGCTGGCCGCCTTTGCCGCCGGGCAGCGAGAGCGGCGCGTCGTTCATCAAGGTGGCCGGCGAGAAGCCCTTTTCCAGCGCCGCCGAATAGACGAAGGGCTTGATGCTCGACCCGGGCTGGCGCCAGGCGCTGGTGACGTGGTTGAACTGATTGCGGGAAAAATCGAATCCGCCAACCATGGCCCGGTAAGAACCGTCCTCGGCATTCAGTGCGACGAAAGCGGCATCGACTTCCGGCATCTGAGCGATCGACCACCGGCCCTTGCCGTCTTCGCTGACGCGGATCACCGAACCGACCCGAATTTTGATATCCATTTTGGCGTTCGGCTGCAGGGCACGGGCAGCGAAACGCAGCCCGTCGCCCTTGATTTCCAGCGTGTCGCCCGAGGCCGGTTCGGCACGCACGCGCTTGGTGGCGGCTTCAGTGACAACGGCCGCGATCAGGTTGTCGCTGCCGGGATGTTTAGCCAGGACCCGGTCGATGGCATCTTCCTGCTCGTCCGCGTCGTTCGGCAGCTCGACAAAACCTTCCGGCCCGCGGTAGCCATGGCGCTGGTCGTAGGCCAGCACATTGCGCCGGACCGAGTCGTAGGCTGCGTTCTGCTCGGCCTTGTCGAGCGTGGTGTAGACGTTGAAGCCCTGAGTATAGGTATCGCCCTGGTATTGCGCAAAGAGCTCCTGGCGCACCAACTCGGCAACATGGTCGGCATGGGCTTCGAACTGCAGGCTGTGCCCGATCTTGAGCGACTCGCCTACGGCCTCGTCAAATTGCGCCTGTGTGATTTTTCCCAAGTGCAGCATGCGCTTCAAAACAAGTTCCTGGCGGGCCTTGGCCCGCACCGGATTAACCGCCGGATTGTGTTTGCCCGGGTTCTGCGGGATGCCGGCCAGCATGGCCGCTTCCGCCAGGCTCAGTTCCTGGAGTGGCTTCTTGAAATAGGTGCGGGCGGCGCTGGTAAAGCCATACGTGCGCTGGCCGAGGTAGATCTGATTCATGTAGAGCTCGAGGATCTGGTCCTTGCTCAAGGCCGATTCGATGCGGTAGGCCACCACCACCTCGGTCAATTTGCGCTTCAGCGTTTTTTCCGGCGAAAGGAAGAAATTACGCGCCACCTGCATGGTGATCGTCGAGGCCCCTTGGCGCATGCCGCCGGTCAGGCCGGCCACCACCGCCCGCACCATCCCGCGGAAATCGACACCACTGTGCTCGTAGAACCGCGCATCCTCGATCGCCAACAGCGCATCCTTCAAGACCGGGGGAACCTCCTTGATCGGCGTGAAGTCCCGGCGTTCCTCGCCGAACTCCCCGAGCAACGCGCCATCGGCCGTATAGATCCGCAAGGGAATCTTCGGACGATAGTCGGTCACGATATCGAATGCCGGTAGATTGGGCAGGACGGTGGCAAGCATGACGCCGACCAGCATAACCACCACCAGGGCGGCATCGGCGCTCAGCGCCAGGAGCGTTCGCCGCAGGTCATTGCGGTAACTGACTCTGGCAAAGGGCAATGCAAGAAAGTTGATGGCTGTCGAGAAGAAACTCACGCGCTGGTCCTGGCTGAGGCCCCGGCCGGTCTGACGACGACGCGGGCGGTGGGAGGCGCTGGCACGCCAGTCGCCGAAAGGTGCAGTTTAGCCGTAACGGTGGCTAGAAAGCTGCCCCGAGAGGAGGCCTCGAAGGATGGGCAGGGTATGTATCCGCAACAGCATACGGCAGCCCCGCGTCCTGATCGCGAAGAATAAAGTCCGTCGGAGCCATGCTTCTGGAAGCCAGCATTTCCGTTGGGTTGAAAATTAGTGAAAGTCGCGCAAAGTCTGTCGAGCTACCCGGAA
>CAXYZX010000123.1:0-8221 GCA_964293845.1 uncultured Dechloromonas sp. | reverse complement strand
TGAGAAGTTGCTCGCGAACCTCGGCCGGCAGCGTCTTGTCGCGGGAGAGAATCCACAAATAATCGCGATCCGGCCCGGCGACGAGCGACCAGCGATAGTTCTGCTGATCGAGCGCTATCACGTGATAGCCGCCGTAGAATGGGCCAAAGAAGGAGACCTTGAGCGAAGCGGTACTGCTATCGCCGACAAACAAGGCGCGGCCGATGGCCTCCTTCCACGCCTGACGCTGCGTGTCGTATCCCCGGTTGATGACCTTGACGCTACCGTCGCCCTGCAACTGGTAGGTGGCATTGACGTCGCTCATGCCGCGCTCGAAAGAATGGTCGAGCCGGGCAATTTCATACCACTGCCCGAGGTAGCGATTGATGTCGAAGGAGGTGACCGGACGCAGACCTTCAGGAGGTGCCGTCGAACAGGCAGCCAGCGTCAGTGCGAAAAACAGGGCGATGATGGCGGAGCGGATGGCGAACATGGGCAGGCTTTCGGAAGACATTTCGGAAAAATTTCCAAAACGTGATAGCAACCATTTTGTCCTAGACAAAACTAGAACACAATCGTTATCAGATCAAATCCCGATTTATCTCGCTAACGGCCAGTCAGCTGCGCTGACTCAACAACCCTGTCCATCGCCCGCCTTCGAAAACCCGAACCCGCCGCCACGCGCCGGCATGATGCAGATGCGCACCGCCATGGAGCGTGCCGAGCGGTTGAGATCCGGCGGGAAAGGGCTGAATGGCGCAGCGCGCTCGACGACTGCCTTGATGAAGGCAATTTCCTCGCCCTGGTCGGCGGCATTGAGTACGACAAAGGATTTCAGCGTGCCATCCGGATTGACCCGAAACTGTACGGCGGCAGTACGTACTCCCCGGCTCCTTGGATCATTTTTGACGTAGGCCGAGCTGCGATTGAGGTTTTTGAGCAGCCCTTCAAAGTAAAGCTCAAGACTGAACGGGTCGGGTTCTGGCGAATTGGGGCGCCGTTCTATGGTCAGCAACTCGGATTTTTCCTGTCGCGCCATCTGCCGGGTATCCTCGCGGGCCATCGCCAGCGAACGCTGCGCCAGCGTTGGCTTCGGCTTAGCCTTGGCTTCACTGGCCAGCTCATTCAGGAAATCATTCATTTCCGCCTTTTCGGCGACCGTCCATTTTGGCGCGTTCTGGACGGTTGACCGCGACGGTTGCTGAATCGCCATCACTCGCGGTCGGGCTTGCGGCTTGTTTGGCGGCTTGGCTTGTTTTTTGGGTGGCGTCGGCGCTGGAGCTGGCGGAGGTAGCGCTACCGGCGCTGGCTGACGCGCCAGGCTCGCCTCAATACGCGGCAAGGAGTTACCGTGCCTGGTCGGCTTTTGGTAATTGACGAACAAAATCAACCCGTGGATTGCCAGAGAAACCACAACGGCAACAGCCAGAGCACGCCATTCGAGAGGCTTTTCCGGAAAAGTCATCGCCTGCATTCTAAGCTACCTTGAGCAGCGCCGAAGTTAAGCAGCGTTAAGCCCCCCTTAAGTTTCACCTAACCTGGCCTTAAGAATGGCCGCCTAAACTCTCCTTCATACACACGCCAAGGAGAAAACAATGCGCATCCTCGCCACACTCAGCCTGCTGCTGATCAGCATCGCCGGCCACGCCGAAACGCCGCAACAGATTCGCCAGATATACACCAGCGAAGCCAGCGCCCAGCAAGCCGCTTTTGCTCCATCGGCCAAACGTGGTGAAACGCTGTTTCGCCAGCGCTTCGCACTCAACGACAAAATGCCGGCGTGCACCAGTTGCCATACCGATAGCCCGCTGAATGCCGGCCAGCATGCCGTGACCGGCAAATCAGTTAAACCACTGGCGGTGGCCGCCAATGCCGAACGTTTTGCCGACCCGGCCAAGGTTGAGAAATGGTTTGGTCGCAACTGCAAGGAAGTCGTCGGCCGCGCCTGCACGCCGGCTGAAAAGGCCGATTTTGTTGCCTACATGAACGAGGTACGCTGAAATGAAACGTTTAGCCCTGATTGCACTCCTTGGCTTTGCCTTGCCGGCTTTCGCCGACCGCATGCCTTTGCCGACCAACACGCCAGCCAGTTTCAAGGCCGAATGCGGCAGTTGCCACCTCGCCTACCCGCCGGCTTTGCTCACCGCCAAGGACTGGCAGCGCACAATGGCCGGGTTGAAAGATCACTTTGGGACGGATGCTTCGGTCGACGCCAAAACCGGGCAGGAAATTGCGGCCTTTCTCGAACGTAACGCTGGCAACCCTGACAAGCTAGGCAGTGCCGGCGAGCCGCCACGTATTACGCAAACCGCACGTTTTGTCCGCAAGCACCGCGAAGTGTCGGCCAAAACCTGGAGCGACCCGCGTGTCAAATCGCCAGCCAATTGCGAAGCCTGTCATCGTGGCGCTGCCAATGGCAGTTTTAGCGAACGCGAAATCACCATGCCATCAGGATTGAAGTAATCATGCAAAAAATTCTCGTCTGGGACTGGCCGGTGCGCCTCGGCCACTGGTTGATGGTCGGCGGTTTTTGTCTCGCCTGGCTGACGGCAGAAAGCGAAACCTTCCGTCTGGTGCACGTGATTTCCGGCGCTATCGTGCTCGGCGTCGCCACTTTCCGCCTGCCCTGGGGTTTCATTGGCTCACGCTATGCCCGCTTTGTTGAATTCGTCCGTGGGCCAACGGCGGTCAAAGACTATCTGAGCAGCCTGCTCAAACTTGAGCCGACGCACTACGCCGGCCACAACCCGGCAGGCGGCTGGGCCATCGTTTTCCTGCTCGGCTTTGGCATTCTGACCAGCCTCGCTGGCTGGGCGATTTACAACGATATCGGCGGCAATTTGCTGGAGGACTTGCATGAAGGCCTGGCGACGACCATGCTGATCATCGTTTTTATTCACCTCGCGGGGGTCTTCTCCGGCAGCATGCTGCATGGTGAAAATCTCGTGCGCGCCATGCTCACCGGGATCAAGAACGGCTTGCCTGATGAAGCGATTCCCTCGGCTCGTCCGTTTGCCGCCATATTGCTTCTGGTCTGGGTTGCCGCCGCCGGCTGGCTGATTGCCAACTGATAGAATCGAAACATGCGCATCCTGCTTGTCGAAGACAACCCCCAGCTTGGCGATGGCCTCACGGTAGGCTTGCGCCAAGGGGGCTTTGCCGTTGATTGGGTACGTGATGGCCAAGCTGCCGACCATGCGCTGCAATCAGAAACGTTTGATTTTGTCGTGCTCGATCTCGGCCTGCCGCGCCTCTCCGGCATGGAAGTTCTGACCCGTGCCCGTGCGCGCGGCCAGACTCTGCCCATCCTTATCCTGACGGCCCGCGACGCCACCGACGACAAGGTTTCCGGCCTTGATGCCGGGGCAGACGATTATCTGGTCAAACCCATCGATCTTGACGAACTGAGCGCCCGCATCCGCGCTCTGACCCGGCGCAGTGCCGGTCGTGCGGCTCCTTTGCTGACGCACGGCGACCTGGCGCTCGACCCGGCAGCCCATACCGTCACTCTGGCCGGCCAGCCGGTCGAGCTTTCCAGCCGCGAGTTTTCATTGCTGCAAATGTTGCTTGAAGGCGCCGGCCGCGTCCTGACCCGCACCCAGCTTGAGCAATCCATGTACGGCTGGCGTGACGAACCGGACAGCAATGCGCTTGAGGTCCATATTCACCACCTGCGCAAAAAGCTGGGCAGTGATCTGATCCGCACCCTGCGCGGCGTCGGTTACACCATCGCCAAATGACCACCGTCTGGTTTTCCCTGCGCCGTCGCCTGCTTGGCCTGCTGCTCGGCGGCGTCGCCGCAGCCTGGCTGGTGACCATGGTTTTCAGCTACATCGACGCCCACCATGAAGTAGATGAACTGTTCGATGCCCAACTCGCCCAGGCCGCCCAAACCCTGCTCGCGCTGGCCGGCCATGACGAAGGCGACGACATTGAGGAACTCGGTGACATCGCCCACAAATACCAGCGCCGCCTGCGCTTTCAGATCTGGAGTAGCAGTGGCAAGTTGTTGATGCGCTCAAAAAATGCGCCGGAAATCCCGTTGACCGCAAACAATGGCTTTTCCGAAGTCAGCAACCGAGAGGAAGGCCACTGGCGACATTTCAGTCAATGGAATAGTGACCGCTCCCTGCAGGTGCAGGTCAGCGAAAATCATCACATTCGTGATGACCTGATCGGCCACATTGCCTGGCGTCTGCTCCTGCCCGCGCTCTTTGGCCTGCCGCTGATTGGCCTCTGGGTCTGGCTCGCCACCCGCCAGGGCTTGTCCTCACTGGATGGCATTGCACGGCAGATTGCCAGTCGCGAACCGCAACAACTGCAAGCGCTCAACCCGGCTTCCGCCCCAGAAGAAATCCGCACCATGCTGGAAGCCCTGAACGGCCTCTTTCAGCGCGTCGCAGGCACCCTGGAAACCGAACGCCGTTTTACTGCCGATGCCGCCCACGAGTTACGTACGCCACTTGCTGCCTTGCAGGCCCAACTGCAGGTTGCCCGGCGCGCCCGTGACAACGACGAGCGCGAGCGCTCCCTCGGGCAGTTGCAAAGCGGCCTGACCCACGCCTCGCATCTGGTCGAGCAGATGCTGCAATTGACCCGCCTCGACCCTGAATCCGGCCTACCCGACGCGCGGCCGGTGAATCTTGCGGCGCTGGCCGAAGCAGTGTGTGGAGAGCTGGGCAGCGCCATTCTCGACAAGCAACAGGATTTTGACCTGCAGGCAGCGGCTGGCTGCACCATCATCGGCCAAGCCGAATGGCTGCGCGTGCTGATCCGTAATCTGGTGGACAATGCCATCCGCTACACCCCCGCCGGCGGCCAAATCATAGTCAGCCTGACGCGGGATGGCAGTTACTGCCGTTTGACGGTGCGTGACAACGGCCCGGGGATTCCACCCGATGAACGCGCTGCTGCGCTACGCCGCTTCCACCGACTCAACCACGAAGATCAACCGGGAAGCGGGCTTGGCCTGTCCATCGTCTCGCGTGTCGCCGAGTTGCATGATGCAACGCTTGAACTCGGTGACGGGATATCACCCGGCGGCCTTGGCGTCTCGCTCAGCTTCAAGGTTGAAGATCAAACCTTGGCATCGACAGCGTGATGTGATGAATCAGCACTCGCTGCCTTGAGCAGGTGCTGGGCATTACTGCCGAGTGATGAAAGCTGCACAGCGATCTCGTGTGCCGCCTGCTGAATCTGCTCTCCACCGGCAAACGGGCCAACAGCCCGTTGATCGAATTCAGCTACTTCCTGTTGCAGGCTGCGCTGCCGATCACCCTCAATACCTTCCATTGCCGCAACTTGGGCAATGCTCCCGGCAGCCACCAAGCGCGCATGCTCGCGCGCATTTGGCGAAATCTGCTGGGTAGTCGAGGTCAGGCGGTCAAGTTTCATCTCATGCGCTCCTGACCTCAACTACGGCATTACGCCGTAGTTACTTTAGAGCGCGCCGAAGACCTTCTTCAACAGCGCACTGCCGGCTTCAACCGGATTGGAGCGCAGCTTTTTCTCTTCTTCAGCAATCATCAGAAACAGGCCGTCCATCGCCTTTTGCGTGACATAGCCATCGAGGTTGGCATCCTTGGCATCAATCAAACCCGCGCTGGCTGCTTTGCCGGCAAAACTGTTGTATTGCTCGGCCAATTGCAGCTTTTTGGTTGAAGCCTGAACGATGGGGGTGAATTTCTGCGTCAGTTGCTCGGTCGAGGTGCGCTTGAAGTATTGCGTGACGCTATCTTCGCCGCCGGTCAAAATGCCTTTGGCGTCCTGGACGCTCATCTTCTTGATCGACTCGGTCAAAATTGGCTTGGCTTGTGCCACCGCCTGTTCGGCAGCGTGATTCATGGTGTTGACCAGTTCATCCGCCTGTTTGCCCATACCGAACATGCGCAGGCCGGATTCAGCTTTTTGCAGATAGCCGGGCAGCGGAATCTTGACCTTGCTGTTGCCGAGGAAGCCGCCGTCTTTGCCCAGCGAAGCTACCGCATAGTCCGCTCCCTTGGCCAAGGCTTCCTTGACGCCGGCACTGGCGTCACCGGTCGAAATGGCATCAATACCGGCCGCCTGGGCAAATGTTGCGGTCAACGATAAAAACAGGGCAAAAATTGTCGGGCGCAGTTTCAACACGTCGCTATCTCCTGAAATGGCAATGGGCAATTACACGATATCGAGATGGCCGATACCGCTAGTCAAATCTCTATCCTTCGATTCCTTACCGTGCAGCTTGATCTGCAAACGCAGGTCATTGAGCGAGTCGGCGTTGCGCAAGGCATCTTCGTAACTGATCTTGCCCGCCTCGAAAAGATCGAACAACGCCTGGTCAAAGGTCTGCATGCCAAGTTCGCGTGACTTCTTCATGATCTCCTTGATCTCGTGCACTTCACCCTTGAAGATGAGGTCGGAGATCAGCGGTGAATTGAGCATGATTTCAATGGCTGCCATGCGCCCCTTGCCATCCTTCTTCGGGATCAGACGCTGCGAAACCAGCGCCCGCAAATTGAGCGAAAGGTCCATCAACAATTGCTGGCGACGCTCTTCCGGGAAGAAGTTGATGATGCGGTCGATGGCTTGATTGGCGCTATTGGCGTGCAGCGTCGCCAGACAAAGGTGGCCGGTTTCAGCGAAAGCAACAGCGTAATCCATGGTCGCGCGATCACGGATTTCGCCCATCAGGATGACATCAGGCGCCTGACGCAGAGTGTTCTTCAGTGCCGGACCCCAGTCATCGGTGTCAACGCCGACTTCGCGCTGGGTGACGATGCAGTTCTTGTGTTCATGGACATATTCGATCGGGTCTTCAATCGTGATGATGTGCCCGTAACTGTTTTCATTGCGGTAATCGACCACGGCAGCCAGCGAAGTCGTCTTACCGGTCCCGGTACCGCCGACAAAAATGACCAGACCACGCTTGCTCATCGCCAGATCCTTGAGGACCGCCGGCAAGCCGAGCTCCTCAATCTTCGGGATGCTCATGTTGATCGTTCGGCAGATGACACCAATGCGCCCCTGCTGGACGAAGGCATTCACCCGGAAACGACCGATGCTGGCCGGCGAGATGGCGAAGTTACATTCCTTGGTCGCCTCAAACTCCGCCGCCTGACGGTCGTTCATGATCGAACGCGCCAGTTCTGCCGTGTGCTGCGACGACAGCACCTGATTGGAAACCGGGGTCACCTTGCCATCGATCTTGATTGCTGGCGGAAAACCGGTGGTAATAAAGAGATCCGAGCCTTTCTTCTGCGCCATCAAACGCAAAAGATCGTGCATGAATTTCATCGCCTGATCGCGTTCCATATTTTTCCTCGCCCTACCTGTGAGTTGCCGGCCTAGCCGGGGAACGCATCCTTGTTGGCTGCCTTGTTACGTGCCTCGTTGCTCGACACCAAATTGCGCCGCACCAGATCAAGCAGATTCTGGTCCAGGGTCTGCATGCCGACGTTCTGGCCGGTCTGAATCGCCGAATACATCTGCGCCACCTTGTTTTCGCGGATCAAATTACGGATCGCCGGGGTGCCGATCATGATCTCGTGCGCAGCAATCCGGCCGGTGCCATCCTTGGTCTTGAGCAGCGTTTGCGAAATAACCGCGCGCAGCGACTCGGACAACATCGAACGCACCATCTCCTTCTCGGCCGCCGGGAAAACGTCGACGATACGGTCAACGGTCTTGGCCGCCGACGAAGTGTGCAAGGTACCGAATACCAAGTGACCGGTTTCAGCCGCCGTCAGCGCCAGGCGGATAGTTTCCAGGTCGCGCATTTCTCCGACCAGTACCACGTCCGGGTCTTCACGCAGCGCCGAGCGCAGGGCGTTGGAGAAGGACAGGGTATGCGGCCCGACTTCACGCTGGTTGATCAGGCATTTTTTGGATTCATGAACGAATTCGATCGGGTCTTCGACCGTCAGAATGTGGCCATAATCGTTTTCGTTAACGTGGTTGACCATGGCGGCCAGCGTTGTCGACTTGCCGGAACCGGTCGGCCCGGTACACAGCACAATCCCGCGCGGATACTCGGAAATATCCTTGAAAATTTTCGGGCAATTCAACTCTTCAAGCGTCAGTACCTTGGACGGAATGGTCCGGAAAACCGCCCCCGCGCCGCGATGCTGATTAAAGGCATTGACCCGGAAACGCGCCAGATTGGGAATTTCAAAGGAGAAGTCGCACTCCAGGGTTTCTTCATAAATTTTGCGCTGGCCGTCGTTCATGATGTCATACACCATGCTGTGCACGTCCTTGTGCT
>CAXYZX010000122.1:0-8279 GCA_964293845.1 uncultured Dechloromonas sp. | reverse complement strand
AATGGAATTTCACAAGCTCAAGTTGCCGTTGAGGTCGCTCGGAAGTACATCGGAGCCCTACTTTCTCAACCCACAGAGCGGGATGCCATCAACGCCGTACACCAGATCAAGGATATGGCCTGGAGCCGCGCAGGTCTTTTCGTTTTCAAAGAGTATGGAATTGACCTTCTTCGTGCAGTCGAACTAGAAAAATTTCACTCCGTTCCTTTCAGGGAAAAGGACTGGCCGAATATTCTTCGGTGGATAACCGATAGACGAAATCGCTCTGGTCGTACGGCTCTTCGCCTCGAAGCTATGGCCCTCGCAAAGAAGCACCAAGGGTAGATGGGCCGCTCAACGGGACTCTGTGTCCGAAAATTGTGGATCTTATTCGGACATGGAAAAGCCCCCTGCCGATGCATTTGCCACTGCAAGGCAGCTAAAAAGCTACGTGCTCCTACCTGTGCGCAATGGCACCGATTTGGCACCACCAGCAACCCATTCATCAACCATATCGGCCCAATTTTGCAGCATTTCTCTGCGCTGAGCAGCGTACTCAGCCTTGTTATAGACGGCGCGTACGCCTCGCTGCTCGTGCGCCAAGCACTTCTCGATCCAGTCGGTATTAAAACCGGCCTCATGCAACAGTGTCGAAGCTGTCCGGCGTAGGTCATGGACGCAGAAGTGTGGTAGATCAAGGCCCTCCTTTTGTGCCTTCTCGACTACCGCAGTAATCACACGATTGAGCGTTGCATCGCTCATCGGTTTATCCGTCTCATATCGACCGGGGAGCAGGTATGGGCTACTGCCGGCACAAGTCTTGAGCCCTACGAGCAAATCAAGGGCTTGTTGGCTCAAATAGACGACGTGCGGCCGACGAGCCTTCATGCGCTCGGCCGGAACCGTCCAGGTGGCTGCCTCGAAATCAACTTCCTTCCAGGTCGCCTGCAACAATTCACCCTTGCGACACATGGTTAGCAGGACCAACTTGATGCCGAGTTTAAGTGTGGGCAAAGTCCCGACGGTATCGAGTACGAAAAAAAACGTCTGTATCTCCCCCGGCGTCAAAGCCCGCTCACGCGGCTTGAATGTAGCAATGGCTGAAGCCTTGACACTCTCGGCTGGGTTTTCAATCTTGAGGCCGCGGGACATGGCGTGACGGTAGACTTGCTGGATGATTTCGCGGGCGTGTACCGCCGTGGCCGGCGCCCCACGTTCTTTGATCTTCTCGCACAGAGCTAGCACTTGGCTTGGCGTAATTTCTTCCAGCTTGCGTTTGCCTAACTTAGGCAACACGTCGCGATCAAGGATGCTCTTACGCATCGCTGCTGTACTGTCTGCCAAACCGGCGTCGCGCAACCAGATTTCGGCAAAGGTCTGAAAAGTTCCCGATTCCCGAAGCCCCTTTTTACCGTCAGCCTTATCACGTGCCGGTGACTCACCACGGCTGACAGCATTCTTGGCCCGCATCAGCAGTTCGCGGGCATCGGCCAGCGAGAGTGGATCCCCGTACTTGATGGTCTCGGGATCACGCTTGGGCCGGCTGGCTTGGAACTCGTCGTACTGGCCCAGGGTAAGAGTTTCGCGCCGACTGGCTAAACGGTAGTCATAACGGAAGGCGATGACCCCCTTTGGCCACACCACCACATACATGCCGTCACGATCTGCAACCTTATAGATCTTTTCCTGTGGCTTGAGGTTCTTGAGCTTCGCATCAGTCAGTGCCATTGCGTTCACCTCCATTACTCACGTCTACCGTCAGATCATCAAGACGGTAGACAGTTCACCGTTCTATATACCAATAATTCTACCGTCACATCTACCGACAAAAATGATGGGATGTCTAGATACTACATGAGACGATATAAAAGAAAAGACCCTTGTTTTATAAAGGGTCTTTATCGGAAATGAACCGCTATGGGACAGTGTGAAACGCTATCGAATCATTCCCACTCAATCGTTGCCGGCGGCTTTCCCGAAACGTCATAAACAACCCGGTTCAAACCTCGGACTTCGTTGATGATCCGGTTGGAAACACGGCCAAGCAGCTCATACGGCAAATGCGCCCAATGCGCCGTCATGAAGTCGCTGGTCACGACAGCGCGCAAGGCAACGACGTTTTCGTAGGTACGGCCATCGCCCATCACGCCCACGCTCTTGACCGGCAGGAAGACGGCAAAGGCCTGGCTGGTCAGGTCGTACCATGTCTTGCCGATGTCCGCTTCAGTGCAGGCGCCGGCAGCCACATCGCGCTCGGTTGCCACGGTCGACCGCAATTCATCGATAAAAATGGCATCGGCCCGTTGCAGCAGGTGGGCTGATTCCAGCTTGACCTCACCAAGAATACGCACGCCCAGACCCGGTCCCGGAAACGGGTGGCGATAGACCATCTCGCGCGGCAGGCCAAGCGCCACACCGAGTTCGCGGACTTCATCCTTGAACAGTTCGCGCAACGGCTCAAGCAGCTTGAGGTGCATGTCTTCTGGCAAGCCACCGACATTGTGGTGGCTCTTGATGGTATGCGCGCCCTTCTTGTTCTTGCCCGCCGATTCGATCACGTCCGGATAAATCGTGCCCTGGGCCAGCCATTTGGCAGCAACCAGTTTCTTCGATTCAGCTTGGAATACTTCAACGAATTCCTTGCCGATGATCTTGCGCTTCTGTTCCGGGTCTGAAACGCCCGCCAGCTTGCCCATGAAGTCATCGACCGCATCGACGCGGATGACCTTGACACCAAGGTTACGGGCGAACATTTCCATGACCATGTCGCCTTCGTTCAGGCGCAGCAGGCCGTGATCGACGAAAACGCAGGTTAGCTGGTCGCCGATGGCGCGGTAAATCAGTGCAGCCGCAACGCTCGAATCGACGCCACCAGACAGGCCGAGGATGACGTCATCGGAACCAACCTGAGCACGGATGGAAGCCACTGCCTCGGCAATGTAATCGCCCATCACCCAGTCGGTACCGCAACCGCAGATACCATGCACAAAGCGCTCAAGAATCGCGCGACCCTGCAACGTGTGGGTCACTTCCGGGTGAAACTGGACAGCGTAGAACTTGCGATCCTCGTCGGCCATCGCAGCAATCGGGCATGACTGCGTCGACGCCATTTTCTTGAAGCCGGCCGGCAATTCCATTACCGAATCGCCGTGGCTCATCCAGACCTTGAGCATGCCGTGACCTTCGGCCGTCGTGAAGTCGGCGATGTCATTTAGCAGCGCCGTATGACCGTGGGCGCGGACTTCGGAGTAGCCGAATTCACGAGCCTTGCCAGCCGCTTCAGCGGTCATCACTTGGCCGCCCAGTTGCTGGGCCATAGTCTGCATGCCGTAGCAAATACCGAGTACCGGAACACCCAGCTGGAAAACGATTTCCGGGGCACGCGGCGTATCGCCTTCGGTCACCGAACTCGGCCCACCTGAAAGGATGATGCCCTGGGCACTGTAGCTACGAATAAATTCGTCCGAAACGTCGTACGGATGAATTTCGCAGAAGACCTTGGCTTCGCGCACACGGCGGGCGATCAGCTGGGTAACTTGAGAACCGAAATCGAGGATGAGGATTTTCTGGTGAGCCATTGCTATGCCTTGAATGAATAAGGGCGGCCCGTGCACGAAACTGCAGAGCCGCCCTCAGGAACGCAGGGTCGATTACTCGACGTGGTAGTTGGGCGCTTCCTTGGTGATCTGCACATCATGGACGTGCGATTCACGGATACCGGCGGAAGTGATTTCGACGAAACAGGCATGCTCATGCATCTCGGCAATGCTGGCACAACCGAGGTAGCCCATGGATGAACGCAAACCACCGATGAGCTGATGAATCACCGCCAGCACCGGGCCTTTGTAGGGCACACGACCTTCGATGCCTTCCGGGACAAATTTCTCGACATTGGAGGTGTTTTCCTGGAAGTAACGATCCGAAGAACCAGCCTGCATCGCCCCCAGCGAACCCATGCCACGATAGGACTTGTAGGAACGGCCCTGGAATAGTTCAACTTCACCCGGCGCCTCTTCGGTACCGGCAAACAGACCGCCGAGCATGACCGTATCGGCACCAGCGGCAATCGCCTTGGCAATATCGCCGGAGTAACGCACGCCGCCGTCAGCAATCATCGGCACGCCAGAACCCTTGAGCGCGTCGGAAACGTTTTGAATGGCCGTAATCTGCGGCACCCCAACGCCTGCGACGATCCGCGTCGTACAGATGGAGCCGGGGCCAATACCGACCTTGACCGCATCGGCACCGTTGTCAACCAGCGCCCGGGCAGCATCAGCCGTCGCGATATTGCCGCCGATGACTTCAATATGCGGGAAGTTCTTCTTCACCCAATTGACGCGATCAAGCACGCCCTGCGAGTGGCCGTGCGCCGTATCAACGACGATCACGTCAACGCCGGCTTCGGCCAGCAATTCAACGCGCTCTTCGGTGCCCGGACCAACGCCAACCGCCGCACCAGCACGCAAGTGGCCAGAGGCATCCTTGTTGGCCAGCGGATGTTCGGTGGACTTGAGAATATCCTTGACCGTAATCAGGCCGCGCATGTGCCATTCATCATCAATGACCAGCACGCGCTCGAGGCGGTGCTTGCGGATGAGTTCCTTGGCATCTTCGACGCTGGCGCCTTCGCGCACCGTTACGAGGCGCTTGCGCGGCGTCATGATGGCTTTGACCGGCTGGTCGAGATTGGTTTCAAAACGCAGGTCGCGGTTGGTCACAATACCAACCACCTTGCCCGCCTTGTCGATCACCGGCAAGCCGGAAATACGGTATTGACGGGTGATCTCCAATACGTCGCGCACCGTCATGGTCGGCGAGATGGTGATCGGGTCTTTAAGAATGCCGGATTCAAAACGCTTGACCTTTGCCACCTCGGCCGCCTGGGCCTTGGAAGTAAAGTTCTTGTGAATGATGCCGATACCACCTTCCTGTGCCAGCGCGATAGCGAGGCGACCTTCGGTTACCGTATCCATGGCGGCCGAAAGCAAAGGCAGATTTAAGGTAATGTTACGAGTCAGTCGTGTTGACAGACCGACGTCGCGCGGCAGAATCTGGGAATGAGCAGGGACGAGTAGTACGTCGTCGAAAGTAAGGGCTTTTTGCAGAAGTCGCACGGCCTTTGATCCAAGGTCACAAAATCGTATTATACAGAAAACACTGAGAACTCCCGATAGCCATGAAGAACCTCAAATTTTTTGCCCTAATAATCGCGTCGACCGCAACAGTCCTCAGCGCCACCGCTCAAACCTATCAATGGAAGGACAGCAGCGGCCGCACGGTGATTTCCGACACACCGCCGCCGGGTGCTGCCAAGGAAAGCACACGCACCATAGGCAGTAAGGTGCCGGGCGCCAACGCAGCGCCGGCAGCGGGTAAAGCCCCAGAGACGCCGAAGACCTTTGCTGAAAAAGACATGGACTTCAAGAAACGCCAGCAGGAAACGTCGGAAAAAGCTGAAAAGTCAGAGAAGGAAAAAGCTGCGGCGGCTGACAAACGTGAGAACTGTGACCGCGCACAGAAACAACTTGCCCTGCTCGAGTCTGGTCAGCGTATTGCCACGACTGACGACAAAGGCGAACGGCAAATCATGGAGGATGCCGAGCGGGATAAAGAAATGGAACGAGCACGGCGCTTTGTCAGTGAGTCATGCAAATAGGCAGACTCTCCTGAATCACGTCTCTGCTTCGGCATCCCCGGCGCCTTTTTTCATGACTTTGCCTTCTGCCGCGCGTTGCTTGCGCACCTCTTTTGGGTCAGCGATCAACGGTCGGTAGATCTCGACGCGATCACGGTCGCGCAATACGGTATCAACTTTGGATAGTTTGGCAAAAACTCCAAACTTGTTCTTCTTGAGATCAATTTCCGGGTGTTTGACCAAAACACCGGAAGCCTCCAGCGCCTGTTGCAGCGTCGAACCTTCCGGCAACTTGACCTTGATCAGTAACTGTTTCTCAGGCAGGGCATAACAAACGTCAACATTAATCATTTCAGCCATGATCGGCTCCATAAACCTGAGAGGCGCGGCGCACAAATGCGTCGACGAAAGTATTGGCAATATGATTGAACACTGGGCCGATCACTTTTTCGAATAATTTGCTCGAAAACTCGTAGTGCAACTGGAATTCGATTTTGCAGGCGTTCTCGGCCAAAGGCTTGAAGCGCCACGAGCCTTCCAGTCGGCGGAACGGGCCATCTACCAGACGAATTGACATCGAAGTCGGATGCACCTTGTCGTTCTGAGTCGTGAAACTTGATTTGACGCTGTGATAGTTGATATGCAGCGTCGCGACCGTTTTGTGCTCGTCGCGATACTTCACCTCTGTTTCACTGCACCAGGGAAGGAAGGTCGGGTAATCCTCGCAACGATCCACCAGGCCAAACATGCGATCGGCAGATTGCTCAATCAGTACGGTTTTTTCGACCAGAGCCATGCGGCGTCAGCGTTCCTGTTTCCTGTAGAATCGCCAATTTTAATGGAACACCGGCAGCATGAGCATCACGGTCAATAAAAAAGCCTTTCACGACTACTTTGTCGAAGAAAAGTACGAGGCTGGTCTTGCCCTCCAGGGTTGGGAGGTCAAAGCCATTCGCGCAGGCCGGATGAATATCAAGGAATCCTACGTCATTATCAAAGGCGGTGAAATTTTCCTGATCGGCATGCACATCACTCCGTTGCTCGCCGCCTCCACCCACGTCAATCCCGATCCGACGCGCACGCGCAAGCTGTTGCTACACGCCAACGAGATCATGAAACTGATCGGCAAGGTGGAACGCGCCGGTTATGCACTGATCCCGCTTGACCTGCATTACAAGGGCGGCCGCATTAAACTTGAAGTTGGCTTGGCCAAGGGCAAAAGACAGCACGACAAGCGTAACGACGAGCAGGAAAAAGACTGGAAGCGCGAAAAAGAGCAGATCATGAAGGAAAAGCAGCGCTAATCCGCCATGGACGCTCTGCTCTACTGGGTTGGCCTCGTTGCCGTAGCCGTCAATGCACTGACCGGTGTGCTTGATGCCGGGCGCAAGCAAATGGACCTGATCGGTGCGGTAATGGTTGGTGTCGCCACAGCGCTGGGCGGGGGCACCATACGCGACCTGCTGCTTGACCGTAATGTGTTCTGGGTCGTCGATCAAACCTATTTGCTGGTGGCGCTTCTTGCTGGCCTGATGACATTCTTTGCCGTACGCAAACTGCCTCTGCCACCACGCCTGTTTCTGATCCCTGACGCGCTAGGTCTCGCTTTATTCACCATCATTGGCACCCAGGTTGCTCTGCAATGGCATGCGCCGTGGCTGGTCGCCAGTCTGATGGGAGTAACCACCGGCATCGTTGGCGGCGTCTTGCGCGATATCCTGTGCAACGATGTACCTCTCGTCTTTCTAAAGGGTGAGCTTTATGCCACCGCTGCCTGGACAGGTGCACTGGCGCTGATCGCCATGCAGGAAATGGGTGTCTCCGGAATTATCAGCGCCTGGATCGCAATGGCGATCGTTTTACTGTTGCGCTTGCTGGCCATGCGCTACAACCTCACCCTACCCACTTTTCGCCAGCCAAACACCTAAGCTCTGGCGATATTTGTTGTGTCATGCCGACACTATCGCGCTGCTGAGACTTAGAATGGACCGGGAGTAAAGTTGTTTCTCATCTTCCAGCTTTTCGCCCACTTCTGATCGGTCCTTCTCCATGCAGATATCCGACCAATCCCGCGTTACCATGGATCAACTTCGGATCGGGTTGTATGTCTTTCTTGATCTCACATGGTTTGAGCACCCTTTCCCCTTCGGTCACTTCAAAATCAAGACCGAAGAGCAGATCAGGACAATTCGTGGTCTGGGGTTGAAAAGCGTTCGCTACGATCCGGCACAAAGTGATAGCCCGCAACAGCAAACAGAACCACACAAAACCACTCAGCAGCCTGTACAAGAAATCAGCGATGTTATCGCTCAAGGCCTGGCCGCCAAGCGTGCGCTCATTGAGCGGATCAAAGTGCAGAGGGAAGCGGCAACACGTATTGAAAACGCTTTCATCAATACTGCAAAAACGGTTCGCGAGATCGACAAGAACATTTTTTCGCATCCAGCAGAAACCGTGCAACATGCAACACAACTGGTAAAACAGATCGCTGATTCGATACTTTGTGCTCAAGAACTCGCCATTCATGTCATGGGCGACAAAATGGGTGGCGAAGAATTGTATTTCCACTCACTGAACGTCACCATGCTGTCGATGATGGTGGCCCGCGAGATCGGTTTACCGCAGCAGGCGGTTGGCGTACTTGGTATCGGTGCCCTGTTTCACG
>CAXYZX010000121.1:0-8309 GCA_964293845.1 uncultured Dechloromonas sp. | reverse complement strand
GGGAGACCGCCATGACCGAAAATCGCCGCCAGTTCTCACGAATCCACTTTCAAACAGAAGCTCGTCTGAGTTTACCCGCAGGCGAAAGTGGCGTTGAAGTCCTTGATCTGTCGCTCAAAGGCGCCCTCGTGCGCAGCGAGCGCTTGCTAACCAGCGAGATTGGCAGCCACGGCACCCTGATCGTTCGGCTCGACGACATGGGTACCATCATCCACATGGAAATCACGGTTGCCCACCAAGAAGGAGCAGCCTTTGGCCTGAAATGCCGGGAGATCGATCTCGACAGCATCACTCACTTGCGCCGTCTGGTTGAACTCAATCTCGGCGATGAAAAACTACTGGAACGCGAACTGAGTCACCTGCTCGTCGAGTAGACGTCGCCATGGAAACCACCGCTTGCCCTGCAAACAAGATTCTGCTGGCACCCAGAACCCGGTTATCCGATATCTGCGAATTGCAGCATGCCATTCTCGAAAATGCTGATCACGCGATCATTGCCACCAACGTACTCGGCACCATTCTCTATTTCAACCGGACCGCACAAAAATTGCTCGGTTATGGCTGGGATGAGGTCGTCGGCCACTCAACACCAGCTCTTTTTCATGATCCAGTCGAAGTAGCCAACAGAGCCGAGACGCTGTCAGTCGAACTTGGCCGCAATATTGCGCCGGGATTCGACGTTTTTGTCGCCCGCGTTGGCCATAAAGGACATACCGAGGAAGACTGGACTTACATCGGCAAGAATGGCGCACGCTTTCCGGTGCGCCTGGCAATCACCGCGCTACCAGATACACAAGGCGGTTTGCTCGGTTATCTCGGTATCGCCTCGGATATTACCGAGCGTGGTCGCCTTGAACAGGAATTACGAATCGCGGCGATTGCCTTTGAATCGCAAGCCGCAATTCTGGTGACCGATGCCAAGCAACACATTCTGCGTATCAATCCGGCCTTTACCAAACTGACTGGCTATAGTGCCGAAGAGGCCATTGGCCAGAAGCCCACCCTGCTCAGTTCGGGTCGTCAGGATGCTCAGTTTTATCGGGAGATGTGGAAGTCGTTGAAAGAGTCCGGGCACTGGCAGGGCGAGATATGGAATCGGCGCAAATGCGGAGAAATCTATCCGGAGTGGCTGACCATTTCTGCCGTCAACAATGATCGTGGATGCGTGACCCACTATGTCAGCACCTTCTCGGATATCAGCAATCTCAAGATGGCCGAATCCGAAATTCACCATTTGGCCTTCTACGACCCGCTCACCACCTTGCCCAATCGGCGCCTGCTGCTTGATCGCCTTGAAAAGGCGCGCGCCACAGGCAAGCGCAGCGGGCAAATCGGTGCCTTGCTGATCATTGATCTCGATAACTTCAAAACCTTGAACGACACCCTTGGCCATGACACGGGCGACCGCCTGTTGATCGAAGTGGCCTGCCGTTTAAAACATTGCATTCGTGAAGGTGATACGGCAGCACGCCAGGGCGGCGACGAATTTGTCGTCATGCTCGAAGAGCTTGGCGGCGATATGGCATCCGCCAGCGTGCTGGCAGAGACCGTCGCCGAGAAAATCCGGGGTACGCTCTGCGAACCCTACACTCTGATTGCCGGTCACGAGCACTTTCACTCGGCAAGCATCGGCGTCAGCCTGTTTTGCGGCCATGACAAGAGCACCGAGGTGCTGCTCAAACAAGCGGACATCGCCCTTTATAAAGCCAAGGATGCAGGGCGTAATGCAGTACGTTTCTTCGACAACGCCATGCAAACCGCCCTTGACCGGCGGGCGAGCCTTGAGGCCGGCTTGCGCCATGCTTTGTCGCGCGACGAATTCCTGCTCTATGTCCAACCTCAGGTCAATACCGCCCGCAAGTTGATTGGCGCTGAATGCCTGTTGCGCTGGCAACCTGCGGGGCGCACCATGGTGCCACCGGACGATTTCATCCCGCTCGCCGAGCAAACCGGTCTGATTTTGCCGATTGGTTTGTGGGTCCTCGATATGGCCTGCGCCCAATTGCGCCGCTGGAGCGAGCAGCGGCAAACCCGCGACCTCTACCTGGCGATCAATGTCAGTGCCTGCCAGTTCCGCCAAGCGGACTTCGTCGCGCAGATTCAGGCGGCACTCAATAAACACGGCGCCGATCCACGGCGGCTCAAGCTGGAACTGACCGAGAGCCTCCTGCTCGACGAGGTCGACAGCGTTGTTGGCAAGATGCGGGCGCTACAGGATATCGGCGTCCGCTTTTCGCTGGATGACTTTGGCACCGGCTATGCGTCGCTCGCCTATCTGAAGCGCTACCCCTTCGAGCAACTCAAGGTCGACCGCTCCTTCATCCGCGATGTGACGAGCGACCCGGATGATGCGGCAATCGTCCATGCCATCCTGGCCATGGGCCACGCCTTACGCCTGAACGTTGTCGCCGAAGGCGTCGAGGAAGATGCCCAGCACGACTTTCTGGTGGCACACGGCTGCTGTTTATTCCAGGGTTATCTGTTTGGTCGGCCGATGACATTCACCCAATTCGAGGCCAGCATGCTTGATCTCGATGTGGCCGCAGACTAAATTCCGAGATAACGCTGCCAGATTGCGTGATCAGCATTCAGTTCGGCTGACCTGCCGTACCAGACCACCTGGCCACGCTCAATAATGGTGTGATGATCGGCCAGGGCAATCAGTTTTTCGACGTACTTGTCGATCACCAAAATGCTTTGCCCCGCTGCCCGCAAGCGTGCCAGGCAGGCCCAGATTTCGTCGCGCACCAGCGGCGCCAGTCCTTCGCTGGCTTCATCGAGAATAAGCAAACGTGGATTGGTGACCAACGCCCGGCCAATCGCCAGCATTTGCTGCTCACCGCCGGAAAGCTGGTTTCCGAGGTTACGGCTGCGCTCCTTGAGGCGCGGGAAGAGCTCATAAACACGGGCGGGCGTCCACGGCTCACTGAGACCGCGCCGGTTGGCAAAAAAGGCGACCAAATGCTCGTCGACCGTAAGATTCGGGAAACACTGGCGCCCCTCGGGGACCAGCGCAATCCCGGCGCGTCCAATGCGATCCGGCCGCCAGCCGTCAATCCGCTCGCCGGCAAAACGGATGCTGCCGCCCTTGATCGGCTGCAAGCCACAGATAGCGCGTAAAGTCGTCGTCTTGCCCATGCCGTTACGACCGAGCAACGTCGCCGCTTCGCCTTCGGCCATTGTCAGATCAATGCCGAACAGCACCTGACTGACGCCATAGGCCACTTCCAGCCCGTTGACTTCGAGCAGGGCGCTCATGCAGTGTCTCCAAGATAGGCACGGCGCACCTCCGGATCAGCGCGAACCTCGTCCGCCGTACCGGTACAGATCAGGCTGCCATTGACCAGCACCGAAACCCGGTCAGCCAGACGAAAGACCGCCGCCATGTCGTGCTCGACCAGCAGGATGGTGACGTGACGGGCGAGATGTTCTATCAGCTCGACCATGCGTGCCGATTCCTCCGGCCCGGCACCGGCCATCGGCTCGTCAAGCAGCAACATTTTGGGTTTGGTGGCCAACGCCATCGCCAGTTCCAGCGCGCGTTGCTCGCCGTGGGCGAGATTGCCGGCCGTATTGCCACTTTTCATTTGCAACCCGACCTGCTCAAGAAAGCCTTGCGCCTCATCGAACAAGCCTTGCTCGCTCCTTACCGGCCTCCAGAAACGGAAGCTGGAACCGGCATCACGACGCCCCTGCACCGCCAACGCGACATTGTCGAGCAGCGAGAGGCCGGGAAAGAGATTGGTAATCTGATAGGAGCGCGCCATACCAGCGCTCACGCGCTGATGCATCGCCAGCCCGGTCACATCCCGCCCGGCAAAATGCACGCTGCCACTATCCGGCTGCAGCGCACCCGAAACATGGTGAATGAAGGTTGTCTTGCCCGCCCCATTTGGCCCGATCAGCGCATGAACCTCGCCCGCCGTAACGCAAAAATTGACGGCTTTTAAGGCGTCGACCGCAGCAAAGCGCCGCGACAGATTGCGCACTTCGAGTAAAGCCTCAGCCATGCGATTTCCCGAACAAGGCCGCCACCCCTTTTGGTGCAAAGAGAACAATGCCCAGCAGCAACAGGCCGAGGCCGATATGCCAATGCAGCGTGAAGCCGGCGAGCACTTCTTCCAGCATCAGCAACACCACGGCACCCACCACGCCACCATAGAGATAACCCACGCCGCCAATGATGACCATGACCAGGAGCGTGCCGGATTGCATCCATTGCAGCAGATTGGGGCTGGCCAGCCCAGTCAGGTTGGCGAGCAGGGCGCCGGCCAGGCCAGCCAGCGCCCCACCGAGCACAAAGCAGGCAAGTCGATAACGGAAGACCGGATAACCCAGCGCCTCCATGCGCGTTTCGTTTTCGCGTATGGCCTGAATAACTCGCCCAAAGCGGGCATCGGCCAGTCGTCCGAGAAAAATGATACTCAGCGCGAGGCAAGCGAGCGCCGCATAAAACAGCGCGCTATCGCTCGCCAGACTAAGGCCAGCGAGACTCATGCGGCCGACCAGGGGCAAGCCATCGTCACCGCCCCAGGCGCGCGCCGAAACAAAGAGGTAATAGGCCATCTGGGCAAAAGCCAGGGTGATCATGATGAAATAGACGCCACGCGTACGCAGGCTGATGGCACCCACCAGCAGCGCCAACAAGCCGGCCACCAGCATGGCCAGAGGAAAAGCGAGCAACCCATCGCTGATCCCGTTACTCATGCAGATCGCCGCAACGTAAGCCCCGGCGCCAAAGAAGGCGGCATGACCGAGCGAGAACATGCCGCCAAAACCGAGCACCAGATTGAGACTGGAAGCAGCCAGGGCAAAAATCAGCACGCGCGTCGCAAAGCCGATATAGAACTCCTGGCCGAGGGCGCTGAGCGCCGAGGGCAGGGCGAGAAGTGCCAACATTAAAACGATGGCGACAGACTTTTGATAGGGGGCAGGGCGGTAAAAGGCCATCAGGCACGCGCCGGAAACAAGCCTTGCGGCTTGAAAAACAAGATCACCGCCATCAACAGGTAAATCAGGATGGAAGCCAGCGCCGGACCCAGCGTTGATGCGGCATCCGCCGGCAAAAGCACACGCAAAAGAGTCGGCAAAAGTGCCCGGCCCAGCGTGTCGACCGTACCAACGATCAGGCTGCCGACCAGCGCCCCGCGAATCGAGCCGATGCCGCCAATAATGATGACGACGAAAGCCAGAATCAGCACGCTCTCACCCATGCCGACCTGGACCGCGAGCAATGGCCCAAGCAGCCCACCGGCCAGCGCACAAAGCGCCGCGCCGAAAACAAAGACAGCGGTGAACAAGCGTTGAACATTGATGCCCAATGCCTCGGTCATTTCGCGGTTGGCCGCACCGGCCCTGACCCACATGCCGATCCGGCTTTTCGCCACCAGCAGGTAAAGCAGCCCGGCCACCGCCAGCCCGAAAGCAATGATCACCAGCCGATAAGCCGGGTAGAAAAAACCACCCATTTCGACCGGGCCAGAAAGCGCATCGGGCGGGTTCAGCAGCACTGGCTGCGCGCCCCAGATCATGCGCACCGCTTCATTGGCGATCAGGATCAAGGCAAAGGTGGCCAGCACCTGCGACAGGTGATCGCGTTTGTACAACTGACGGAACAGTGACAACTCGAGCAAGAGGCCGAGTAGCGCAGCACCGGCAACCCCCGCCCCAAGCCCGATCCAGAACGAATCCGCCGCCTGCGTCGCCGCCGCAACCAAGTAAGCCCCCACCATGTAGAGCGACCCATGGGCCAGATTGATGCAGTCCATGATGCCAAAAACCAGCGTCAGGCCGGCGGCGAGCAGAAACAGCATGAGGCCAAACTGCAGGCCGTTGAGGGCCTGCTCAAGAACCAGCTGGGTCACTTCATCTTGCACTGCGCCACGTAGGCGTCAGCATGATTCGTGAAAATGGTACCCATGGTCTTGTTTGTTACCCGACCCTGGGCGTCCTTGCCAATGGCGCGCAAGTAATAGTTCTGTACCGGGTAATGATTGCTGTTGAACTTGAAGTCACCACGCACCGACTTGAAACGCTTGGCTTCCAGCGCCTTCTGCAACGCAGCCTTGTCTTCGATCTTGCCCTTCACGTCGCGTACGGCGCCATCCATCATCAACGCTGCATCGTAACCCTGAGATGCATAGAGTGAGGGGAGGCGACCATATTCTTTCTGGAAATCGGCGACGAAGCGCTTGTTCTCGGCGTTTTCCATGTCGTGCGCCCAGTGCGAGGAGTTGAACATCCCCATCATCGGTGCGCCAACCGCCTTGATCACGTCCTCATCGGCCGAGAAGCCGGGGGCGAACAGTTGCGTGTCACGCGACAGACCGGCAGAAACGAATTGTTTGACGAAATTGATGCCCATGCCGCCGGGCAGGAAGAAGAACAGCGCATCCGGCTTGAGGCTGCGGATCTGCGCCAGTTCGGCGGCGTAATCAAGTTGACCGAGCTTGGTATAAACCTCTTCGGCCACCACACCCTTGTAATAACGCTTGAAGCCGGAGACGGCATCCTTGCCACCCGGATAGTTGGGGGTGACGATCACGACATTCTTGAAACCTTTATCCTGGACGACCTTGCCCACCGCTTCATGCAGGTTGTCGTTCTGCCAGGCGACATTGAAGAAGAAGGGATTGCACTGCTCACCGGCATATTGTGACGGGCCCGCATTGGCCGAGATGTAGAAAGTCTTGTTCTCGAATACAGTTGGGCCAACCGCCAGCATGATGTTGGAGAAGACGATACCGGTCATGAAATCGACTTTGTCCTTCTTCAGGAACTTGTCAGCCGTCTGCTTGGCGATATCGGGGCTTTGCTGGTCGTCGGCAATCAGCACTTCGGCCGGCAGATCGCCCAGCTTGCCGTTGAGGCGTTTCATGGCCAGATTGAAGCCGTCACGAATATCCACCCCGAGGCCGGCGCCAGGGCCGGAAAGGGTGGACACGAAGCCAACCTTGACCTTGTCGGCGGCGTTTACCGGGCCAGCCAGCAGTGGCGACAAAAGTAGAGCGGAAGCAAGGGCAGTCAGGCGCAGCGACATGAAATTCTCCGACAGTGGCTCAAAGCGGGAAATTGTAGCGCAGGAACAAGCAGATACCGGCTGAAAGCTGATCGGATTTCGGTTATATTCGCGCCCCATGATGAAGAAAGCTGTCGTACTCCTCTCCGGTGGACTCGATTCCGCCACCTGTCTGGCCCTTGCCCGTAGCCAGGGTTTTGAATCCTATTGCCTGTCGTTCGACTACGGGCAACGCCACCGTGCCGAACTAGTTGCCGCCGAACGCGTAACCAAAGCCCTGGGGGCTGCCGAGCACCGGACGATCAATTTTGGCCTCGCCCAGTTTGGCGGCTCGGCTCTCACCGACACCAATATCGCCGTGCCAATTGGCGGCGTCATGCCCGGCATCCCGGTGACCTATGTCCCGGCGCGCAACACCATCATGTTGTCGCTGGCGCTGGCCTGGGCCGAAGTGCTGGGTAGCCGCGACATTTTTGTCGGGGTCAACGCGGTCGATTATTCCGGTTACCCGGATTGCCGGCCGGAATACATCGCCGCTTTCGAGACAATGGCCAATCTGGCGACCAAGGCCGGGGTTGAAGGGGTCAAATTGAGCATACATGCGCCCTTGATCGACCTATCCAAGGCCGAGATTATCCGCCTGGGCAGCCAGTTGGGCGTCGATTACGGTCTGACGGTTTCCTGCTATCAGGCCGATGAACTTGGTCGTGCTTGTGGTGTCTGCGATTCATGCCGCCTGCGTGCCGAAGGCTTTGCCGCTGCCGGCCTCACCGACCCCACCCTTTACTGCGCCTGACATGGAAACTGCGACCGCATCGAACACCGTGCTTTGGCTGGCCTTTGCCGTTTCATTCGGGTTCGGGGCAATCGGCCAGAAAACCCATTTTTGTACCATGGGTGCGGTATCCGACATCGTCAATATGGGCGAATGGAGCCGTATGCGCATGTGGCTGCTGGCCATCGGCATCGCCATTCTCGGCTCGGCAGTGCTGCACGCCAGCGGCCAGATTGATCTTAGCAAATCGATTTATCGCACACCGACTTTCACCTGGCTGTCCTACATCGTCGGCGGCCTGTCTTTCGGCATCGGCATGGTACTCGCCTCCGGTTGCGGCTCTAAAACACTGATCCGCATCGGGGCTGGAAACATCAAATCGGTGGTGGTTTTCATCGTCCTCGGCTTGGTTGCCTACATGACCATGCGTGGGGTGCTTGGCGTTTTCCGTGTCAATGTATTGGAGAAAGCGGCGATCACCTTACCCGGAGGACAGGATATTCCCAACCTGCTGAC
>CAXYZX010000120.1:0-8419 GCA_964293845.1 uncultured Dechloromonas sp. | reverse complement strand
AACTGCTCGAAAATAATGTTCATCGGCTGGCGAAAAAGTTGATCACGTCAGAGAGCTCCTTGGTCCGTTTCATCGGTGGCAAACTTTGCCACACGCGACGGCCATAAGGCTTTGATAAAAGTCGTGGATCGCAAATCATCAACACGCCTCTATCGGTTTCATCACGAATCAGCCGCCCGGCGCCCTGCTTGACGTTGATCACGGCGCGCGGCAACTGGTATTCCATAAAGGGATTGCGCCCCTGCTGGCGCATCTGTTCGATACGCGCCGACAACACCGGGTCATCGGGCGGGGCAAAAGGAATCTTGTCGATGACAACCAGCGACAAAGCCTCACCACGCACATCGACGCCCTCCCAGAAACTCTGGCTGCCGACCAGCACCGCATTACCCAAACGGCGGAAGCGTTCCAGCAACTCGTTCTTGCTGCCCTCGCCTTGCATCAGGAGCGGCAGATCGTGGCCCTCGTCCTCGAGCCGCGCCTTGAGTAGCTCATGGGTGCGGCGCATGGCGCGCAGGCTGGTGCACAGGAAAAACGCCCCGCCACCGGCCGCCAGCACGGCTGGAAACGCCGCCTCAACGACGGCATCGGTATAGCCGAACGAATTCGGTTCCGGCATGCCAAGCGGCGCGTAGAGCATGGCCTGCTTGTCGTAGTCGAAGGGGCTGTGCCAGCACGCCGATTCCGGCTCGCCAAGGCCCAGCTCGCTGCAGTAGTGATGAAACTTGCCCTGTACGGCAAGGGTCGCTGAAGTAAAAATCCAGGCGCGTGGGTGGCCACCCATCTGTTTTTTGAATATCTCGGCGACATCGAGCGGCGTCGAGTTCAGTTGCAGCGAATGGGTGAATGCTTCGGCCCAGCGCACGTAGCCATTGACGCCCGTCTTTTGCCACTGAGCAAGGCGTTCGACGAGTTCCAGCGCGCGCTGCCAGCATTTCTCCAGCCCTTCGGCACGCTCGGCCTGAGTTTCCAGAATGGCGGCAAAGCTGGCGATTTCATCCTGCAGCAACTTCACGGCGGGCAAAAATTCAGGCTTTTCTGTCAGTTGACCGTAACTGAAGCGCCCAGCATCAATCCCGACCGCCAGACGCGTGTCTTTGGCGACCTTCTCCAGTTGCTTGCTGGCGGTTTGCAGATCAAGGCAGTCACGGGCGTTGGTCAGGCCTTCGGTGCGCGCATCGCGGGCCAGATCAAGCACCTGAGCGGTGGACGTGCTGTCGCCGAAGAACAGCGTGGCAACCTCCGGCAATTGATGGGCTTCATCAAAAATCACCGTATTGCAGGCCGGCAGCAGCTCGGCCATGCCCTCATCGCGCAGCATCACGTCGGCAAAAAACAGGTGATGATTGACCACCACCAGATCCGCCGCCATCGCCTCGCGCCGCGCCAGCATGACGAAGCATTCCTTGTAATTCGGGCACTCCTGGCCGAGACAGTTTTCACGCGTCGAGGTGGCGTGGTTCCACACCGGCGAGGTTTCTGAAACCTCGATGCATTCGGCCTTGTCGCCGCTCTGTGTGACTTTGGCAAAGTTCGAAATGCGCCGCGCGTCGGCGGCATCTTCGCGGGTCAGAAAGCGGCCATCGGCCAGCGCATTTTGCAGGTGATAAGGACAGACGTAATTGGCGCGCCCCTTGAGCAGCGCAATCTTGACCGGCGCCTTGAGCGCATCGCGCACCATCGGCAGATCCTTGTTGAACAACTGGTCCTGCAAGGTTTTTGTGCCGGTGGAAACAATCACCTTGCCACCTGACTTCAGGGCCGGCACGAGGTACGCGAAGGTCTTGCCCGTCCCGGTCCCGGCCTCGGCGATAAACACCGACTGGCTGTTGATCGCTGCGGCGATGCGCTCTGCCATGTCGACCTGCTGCTGGCGCACACGATAGCCGCCAATAGCCTGAGCCAGCGGACCGTCAGGGGAGAATATTTCTGGGAGGGAAGACAAGGGGTGGCACCTGAAAAATCAGGCCGAATATTAGCAGAACGCCCGCCCCAAAACGACTTTGAGCGCTCAACGCGCTGCCATCAGCCACGGCCCGATGACCAGCCAGCCGGCGGTACTCACCAGCATCCAGGCAAAGATCGTTCGCATCCGCTTTTCCGACAGGCGATGGGCCAGCGCCACCCCGGCGGCCACCGTGAACAGACCGCCAAAGGCCAAGGGCAGCCCCATCGACCAATCAACGCGCCCGGCACCGGCATATGTCACCAAGGCGATGATGGAACTCGGCGCCACCAAAGCCAGCGCCAGACTTTGCGCCATCGTCTGGCGCAGACCAAGCCAACCGGAGAGTAGCGGTGTGGCAACCAACCCGCCACCAATGCCGAGCAACCCCATGCTGCTGCCACCAAGCATCCCCACCAGTGGCAGAAATCGCATATCCAAAGGTAGCTCTTCCGCCCCATCGCCAACCCAGCGCCGGGAAAGGAGCAAGCGCAAGGCGAGGAGTGCAATAAAGCCACTGAACAACCAACGCAATATCTGTGGATCAAGCCGGGTTGCAAAATGTGCCAGTAGCCAGGTTGTCAGCGAGCCTGAAATGCCAATCACCAACACCGCACGCCAGCCTGCCGGATAACGCCGACTATAACGCCACCAAGCAATCAACAGGTTGGGCACCATCATCACCAGCGCGGTGCCTTGCGCCACCGGCTGTTCCATGCCGAACCCCAAAACCAGCAAGGGGATGGCGATAATACCGCCGCCTATCCCAAACAGGCCGCCGAAAAAACCGAGGGCGGCACCAAGAATCAGGGTCAAAACAAGCTCATTTAGTGGAAGAAAAGGCATTGGCTGCGGTCAACAGGTAAAAAACACATGATATTCAAACTGCCAGTAGCTACAATGGCTTGCCAATTAATTGATTATTAACTTGAGCGCACGAATGAACGATGCCCTGGATCTTGCCTTTTTCAGCTTGCTCGCCCGACAACCGAGCCTGGCGGCTGCTGCACAGGCTATCGGCGTCACCCCACCGGCCGTAAGCCGACGTCTGGCGGCACTGGAAAAACGCCTCGGTGTACGCCTGCTCAACCGCACAACGCGTCGTTTGAGTCTGACACCCGAGGGTGAACGCTATCTGGAGGACGGCGAGCAGATACTGCGCGACATCGAAAGCCTGGAACGCTCACTATCAGAAAGCCGCGACACACCGCGCGGCCTGCTGCGCATCAACGCCGGTTTTGGCTTTGGTCGCCGCCACCTTGCGCCGCTCATTTCGGATTTCGTCAAAACCTGGCCCGAAGTCGAGATTACCCTGCAACTCTCCGACCGCCCTCTTGATCTCACCGAGCATGCGCTCGATGTCGGCATCCGTTTTGGCGCACCGCCCGACAGCCGTATCCTGGCTCGCAAGATCGCCGCCAACCGCCGCCTGCTCTGTGCCTCGCCCGACTATCTGGCGCAACATGGCACTCCCGGCGAACCACGCGATCTGCAGGCACATAGCTGCATTGTCATCCGCGAGAACGAGCGTGCATTCAATAACTGGCAACTTACCGATGGCAAACAGCAAACCATGGTCAAGGTGCGTAGCCCGCTCGCCGTCAATCACGGCGAAATTGCGGTGGACTGGGCGCTGGCCGGACATGGCATCGTGCTACGTTCGGAATGGGATATCGCCGGATTTTTGCGTAGCGGCGAACTGGTACGCGTACTCGAACCGTGGGCCGGCATAGCGGCAGACATCCATGCCGTTTATCCGCCCCGCCTCCATTTGTCGGCCAAGGTTCGCACCTTCCTCGACTTTCTCACAGCCCGCTTTGCTCTTTACCGGAACGAGACCAGTCAGGCACCCTGGTGACTTCCCGGTGCTGATGACTGGATATAAAAAGAGCTACTTTCCCTTGCCTTCGGCACGACGCTCGAAGAGCAAGGGCAAAATATTGTCGGCAAGCAGCAGTCCTACCGCGAGTACGGCACCAGTCATTACCATGTCGGTAATCAGGCTGATACCGGCGGTGCTGTCCTGTTGAATCAAGGCATGAACACCACGGAAGCCCATGCTGCCGGGAACCAGGGTGATCAGCCCAGGAATCTGGACCAGTGCGGCCGGCTTTTTTGTGAGGTACTGGTAAAGATGGCCGGCACAGGCCACTGCCAAGGCACCGGCAAAAGCACCAACCACATTGCCCATTTCGGCGTTGACCAGCGAGTAGACCGCCCAGGCAAGCAGGCAGGCGCCCACCGAAACATTCACTGATGACAATGGTGCCTGCAGTACGGCGAGCAGTGAAATACCAAGGCCGGCGATGGCCATCCATATGGCCCAGCCGGGCAAGGTGGCGAAGGGAGTTGGTGCCGGCAAGACAGGCAGCAAGGCGAGGCTGATCTGTGTGCCAATGGCGAGCCCCGCGCCCATCAGAAAGAGCAGCACGAAGGCCCCCGTCAGCCGACCGGTACCGGCCAGATAATTCTGGGTAGCCAGTTCAGACATGGCAACCGTGAGCATGAATCCGGGCAGCAAGAGCACAATGCCGGCAACTGCTGAAATAAAGGGTACCTGTTGCGGAAAAAATTGCGCCAAGCCTTGTGCCGCCATCGCTGCCAGCGCGCACAAGATGACCGGAACAGCCGGTCCCAGACGGGGAATGCGGGAAAACTGCAGATAACCGGCGACAAAGAGCATGCCGATCAGTCCACCGCAGAGCATCTCCACCCAACCACCGCGCAGCAACAAGGCCACCGAGCCGGAGAGCAGGAAACCCATCGCAACAAAACGCCAGCCCGACCACGGCGGAGACTGGTGCATGATCGCTGCGAGCCGCTCCCGGTAGCACTGCAGATCGTCAACTGACGATATTTCTCGGCACAGCGCTTCAAGCTCGATCAAGCGGGCCATGTTGTAGTCGTAGGGTGGCAGACGCAACAACTCCACGCGCCGCGCGTGCTCTCCAGAAACCACCGTCAAGGCCAGAAAGGTCAGCACTGCAAAACCTTCCACCCGCGCACCGAGTCGCTGGCCAATTTCATTCATCGCCGCTTCAAGGTCATGCGCCGGCGCACCGCTGACATGCAGCGCCCGCCCAAGATCGCGGAGAAAATGCGCCAATTGCGCCAAGGTTTGCTCATTCATTGATTAACCAATCAGCCGTAAATCGTTATTCGTCAGTAAAAGTACTTTAACCCAGCCCAACTCGCTGCTCATGCCCCAATGAAAAAGGGCCAGGTTTCCCCGGCCCTTGATTGTTGCGGTCAACCTTAAAAATCAGCTCTTTTTGTGTTGTGCCAGACGGGTCCAGGTATCAACAACGGTATCCGGGTTCAGCGAGATGCTGCTGATGCCCTGATCCATCAACCACTCAGCAAGATCGGGGTGATCGGATGGCCCCTGGCCGCAAATACCGATGTATTTACCCATCTTGTTGGCGGCAGAGATCGCCATCGCCAGCAACATCTTGACCGCCGGGTCGCGTTCGTCGAACAGGTTGGCAACGAGGCCGGAGTCGCGATCGAGGCCGAGGGTGAGCTGGGTCAGGTCGTTGGAGCCGATCGAGAAACCATCAAAGATTTTCAGGAAGTCTTCGGCCAACAGGGCGTTGGACGGGATTTCGCACATCATGATCAGTTTCAGGTCGTGTTCGCCCTGCTTCAAGCCATGTTCAGCCAGCAGATCAACGACCGCCTGGCCTTCGCCGACGGTACGGACAAATGGCACCATCAGTTGCACGTTGGTCAGGCCCATTTCTTCGCGCACGAACTTCATCGCACGGCATTCCATCTCGAAGCAATCGCGGAAGGATTGCGCGACATAGCGTGAAGCACCACGGAAACCAAGCATCGGGTTTTCTTCTTCCGGCTCGTACAACTCGCCGCCGAGCAGCTTGCGATACTCGTTGGACTTGAAGTCGGAGAGGCGAACGATAACCGGGTTAGGCCAGAAGGCGGCGGCGATGGTGGACACGCCTTCCACCAGCTTTTCAACGAAGAATTCCTTAGGCGAGGCATAGCCGCGGGCGCGGCGCTTGATTTCGTCGCGCTTCGAAGCCGGCAAACGATCAACGTCGAGAATGGCTTTCGGGTGAATGCCAATCACGTTGTTGATGATGAATTCGACGCGCGCCAGACCAACACCGGCGTTCGGCAGCTGGGCGAAATCGAAGGCCAGTTCCGGATTGCCGACGTTCATCATGACCTTGACCGGAACATCCGGCATGGCGGAGATATCGCGCGTGGTGACTTCGAAGTCGAGGCTGCCGCGATAGACATGGCCGGTGTCGCCTTCGGTACAGGATGCCGTGACGATTTCGCCTTCGCTCAGGGTTTCGGTAGCATCACCGCAGCCGACGATGGCCGGAATGCCCAGTTCGCGAGCGATAATGGCAGCGTGGCAGGTACGGCCGCCACGGTTGGTGACAATGGCCGAAGCGCGCTTCATCACCGGTTCCCAGTTCGGGTCGGTCATGTCGGCGACGAGCACGTCACCCGGTTTGACCTGATCCATTTCCTTCGGGTCCTTGACGATACGGACCGGGCCGACACCGATCTTCTGGCCGATGGCACGGCCGGAGGCGAGCACCTTGGAGAAGGACTTCAACTTGAACTTTTCAACTTTGCCAGCGCCAGCCTGCGACTGCACCGTTTCCGGGCGCGCCTGCAGGATGTAGAGCTTGCCGTCGATGCCGTCCTTGCCCCACTCGATGTCCATCGGACGACCGTAGTGTTTTTCGATAATCATCGCGTAACGGGCCAGCTCCATGACTTCTTCGTCATTGATGGAGAATTGGTGGCGCAGGCTTTCTTCGACGTCCTCGGTGATCACCGACTTGCCCGCCATCTTTTCAGCCGAGAAAGTCATCTTGATCATCTTGGAACCGATGTTGCGACGCACGACAGCCTTCTTGCCGGCAGCCAGCATCGGCTTGTGCACGTAGAACTCGTCCGGATTGACGGCGCCCTGCACCACGGTTTCGCCCAGCCCGTAGGAAGAGGTGACGAAAACGGCATCGCGGAAGCCGGATTCGGTGTCGAGCGTGAACATCACGCCGGCGGCGCCCTTGTCGGAACGCACCATGCGCTGAATACCAGCGGAAAGGGCGACATCGGCGTGAATGAAACCCTTGTGCACGCGGTAGGAAATCGCACGGTCGTTGTACAGTGAAGCAAAGACTTCCTTGATCGCGTGCAGGATGTTTTCCAGGCCGACGATGTTGAGGAAGGTTTCCTGCTGACCGGCGAAGGAAGCATCCGGCAAGTCTTCGGCGGTGGCGGAAGAGCGCACGGCGAAGGACATGTCGGCGCTCGAGTCGGCCACCAGACGCTGGTATTGCTCGGTAATGGCGATGGTCAGATCCATCGGGAACGGCACTTCCATGATCCATTTGCGGATCTCGGCACCGCAGACGGCCAGCGCATTCACATCCTCAACATCCAGTGCGTCGAGCGCGGCGTTGATCTTGTCATCAAGACCGCTCTGCGCCAGAAAATCGCGGTAAGCCTGGGCGGTAGTGGCAAAGCCGCCAGGAACACGAACCCCGGTTTCGGCCAGTTGGCTGATCATTTCACCAAGCGATGAATTTTTGCCGCCGACCTGCTCGACGTCATTCATGCGCAGTTTTTCAAAGGGGATGACTAGGGGCTCCATAAGGATTCCTTTCAGTGGGGTCAAATCAAGAAGTGGAAGAAGAAAAATCGGTATGCAGACGGCGCGCTGCCGTCTCGCGCCGCGCTGCAGAGCGTAGCGACTGGGCCAGGGTTTCGCGGACGAAATCAATATGTGTTTCAGCGGCAGCACGGGCTGCCTGCGGCTTGTGTTTGCAAATTGCGCTGTAGATCGCGGCATGCTGATTCTTGAGCAAGGTGCCCGCCGCCGGAATGTTCTTCAGCTCGCCCAAATTAAGGCTGATGTTGTCGTGCATCAGACGCAGCAGCGTCGCCGACAGGTGACCAAGGAGAACATTGTGTGCGGCCTCGCCGACCGCCTGGTGAAAGGCAATGTCTGCACTGGAGCGCCGCGCCATATCATCGGCCGCAAAGGCATCGTTCAAGGCATCGAAAGACTGGCCAAGGCGGGTCAGATCGGCCTCGGTAGAACGTTCTGCTGCCCACTCGGCAGCCTGACCTTCCAACATGCGACGAAACTCCAGCATGTCTTCATGCAGATTGGGGTGCGCCCCCATCATGTCTTGCCAGGGATCGAAAAAGGAGGACTCGAGGCGATCGGTGACATAGGTGCCGCCACCCTGCCGGCTTTGCACCATGCCCTTTGAGGCCAGCTTCTGGATGGCTTCACGCAGTGAGGGACGAGAGACACCCAACTCAATGGCCAGTTCACGCTCGGGCGGCAAGCGGTCGCCCGGCTTCAATGAGCCTTCCAGAATGCGCCGCTCCAACGATGAAGCGACGGCATCCGAAATTCGCGGTACCTGAACCTTGTTCTGGGGCATGGGCTGAATCATTCACTCGATTGGTAAGACCAGC
>CAXYZX010000119.1:0-8527 GCA_964293845.1 uncultured Dechloromonas sp. | reverse complement strand
TCACCCATTCGAGGGTGGCGAGTTCCAGTGATTCCACCGTTTTCCAGGGTGCCCGGCGATGAATCAGCTCTGCCTTGTACAGGCCGTTGATGGTTTCAGCTAGAGCGTTATCGTAGCTGTCGCCCTTGCTGCCGACAGAGGGCTCGATCCCGGCTTCGGCCAGTCGCTCGGTGTAGCGGATGGAATAGTCATCGTGATTCGATTAACTTGACCAAGGTGGCTAACACCAGATTGGCTGGTGTCGGGATGCCCAAGGTATTCCCTTTGCGTACTATATAGCCGTTTAAATAATCTATCTCACTTCGCTTATGCCGTGCCAAGTCTTGTGCTGTCGAGGACAACTGAGATGGCATGGTGAGATGTATTTGTTGAATACTTTCCCAGATATCTGCTGTTAGCTTTACCTTTTCGGCTTGCGCAATGGCAAGGCATTCCCGCACTACGTCGCGTATCACATTTTCTACATCCGCAACCTGCATCAGACGACCATAGGGCAGTTGAGTGATTGCTGATAAGGCGTTGTAAGCGCAATTGAGGATGAGTTTGGCCCAGAGGGCGCCAGCGACGTTATCGGATGTATCTATCGGCACGCCAGCATTGGCAAACAGTTCCCGTAGTTCGCTGCTATGTCCCGATTCAGCGATGACAAGTTCCCCCCGCCCTCTGTGCCTCACATGGCCGGGGCCGGCCATTTCGCTGGCGACATAGACGACGGCTGGGGCAACTTTGTGCTGGAGCAAAGACTGAAGGCGTTCTGCATTCTCTATGCCATTCTGCATGCTCAGAATGATGGTATCAGGGTCAAGGTAGGCTGATATTTCAGTAGCAACACTATCTGTATCAGTTGATTTGACGCAACAGAGGATGAGCCTCGCACCTTTGATGCTGCTGGAGTCAATGCTGGCTTGAATTGGCACGTATTCCTTGAATGACAAGGTATCCATCAACAGGCCATCGCGGCTGATTGCATCAACATGCAACGGTCGGCCGATCAGAACGACTTCATGCCCTGCTCTGGCCAACATGCCGCCGTAGTAGCAGCCAACCGCGCCTGCGCCCACGACTGCTATTTTCATTTTTTACTGACCAGACGAATTTTGCGATTTTTCTATGGCTTCGAGCAGCTTCAAAGCACGCTCGCGATTTTTAGCAATTGCTGCGGCACGTTCGTCAGCATTGGCATTCTCTGCAAGAGAAGCTTTAACCAATACTTCATGTGCGGTTAGTCCGCCCATTGCGGCACTCAGCATACGTTCAGCTTTTGCATCTAGGTCTTCGTCCGACATTTAAAACTCCATTAGCTAAGGGAAGGGGTTTTAACCTTTTCTCATTGCTGAGTAAAGGCGAAAACCTTGGCCTGAGGTCAATTAGCGAAATTAGAACATGCTTTAGCCTGAGCCGTTGCTCTAACAATGCTGGGATTCCAATCTCCAGAGGCCTTACTTGACGCCTGGTTTTCTACCGGGGGCTGGGCGCGGGATAAAACCCGATAGCCGGCATTGAAGTCCTTCGACTTTCTTGCCTTTTAGATAGCTGGTAATCGTACAGCTGGAAATATCACCACTGGCTGACAGCTCAGACAGAGAGGCTCTGACGTCGTCTAGGGAAATACTGGTCGCTGCTGCAATATCCGAATCAAGCAATTGGCCGTGCTTCTTCAAATATTCGAGAACCTTTGCGGTGTGCATCAGGATTCCTTCCTTGGCTTGGTGGGTATCGTATCTAGATAACCGTACAGCAGACGTTACCCCATTTGAGCTATCGATACTGAGAAATACATTTTCAGCGTGACAGCCGTAAAAAAAAGCCCGCTCTAGGCGGGCTAAATCCATATCTTGGAGGAGATGGAGGAGACAGAAATCATTATGCCGGAAAGTATTGTGCACTGCAACATATTATTTAGATATTTGTGTGGATCCGGTTTGACCGCTTTCATGCGTCTTGGCTTCTTGAATCAGTAAGTGGTGAAAAAGCTAACCCAAAATGAAAAAAGCCCCGTAATACCGGCGGGGCCTTGTTTTCGGGAAACCCCGAAAAAATTACTTGGTCTTCTTGGTCGCAGAAGCGATGTTTGCTTGAGCGGTTTCTGCAAATTGCTTGGCAACGGAATTCATGTTGCCGAATGCAGACGTGGCGGCAGCGATAGCGTTCTGGATAGCGGCAACAGCGCTCTCCGAACCAGCGGGTGCAGACTTGGTAGCCATTTCAACCATGCCAGCCATGGACTTCTGGAAGTCGCCGAACTGGGCTTCAACCATCTTGGCCAGTTCTTGTTGGGTTTGTGAGGTGATTTCGTAGACTGAACGTGAGTAAGCAACAGCTTTCTCGACAGCCGGTTGGGTCAGGGAGGATTGAAGCTTGAGGGCTTCTTGCGGATCTTTAGCGGCCATAACGGACTTGGCGCCGGAGACGGAATCTTCCAAGGCTGAACGGACGGTGTTCAGGTTCAGTGCAGCAATACGCTCGGCAGAGGCGAGTGCGGTGTTTGCAACAGACAGCAGGGAGTCAACGGTTGCTTTGTTGGCGGCAGCGAATTGTTCAGGATTGATGGACATGGTGTGTCTCCGATATAAGGTTAGAAGTGTGTCGGAGGCTATTGTAACGCACAAACCTTAAAAATGCTGCACTGCAGCAAAATTAAGTTTGTTCATTTTTGAAGTTTGAATATCGCTCGCCAATTGTTTAACGGTGGAGGGAGATTTTCGGGAGAAATCAGGTGAGAACGGTTATTCAGCGGGTGAGCGAAGCAAATGTTGCGGTCGACGGGAAAATCGTCGGAAAAATTGGCCATGGCTTACTGGTTTTCGCTGGTTTCGAGGAGGCAGATAGCGAATCGGATTTGAACTGGATGGCCGGGAAGCTTGTTCGTATGCGGATTTTTTATGATGCAGACGATGTGATGAATCTCAGTATTTGTGAGTCAGGCGGTGAAATTTTGGCGGTTTCGCAATTTACGCTCTATGCCTCAGTCAAGAAGGGCAACCGGCCATCCTGGAGTCGTGCGGCCAAGGGGGTTATTTCTCAACCGTTGTTTGAGCGATTTGTCGCGCTGCTTGAATTGGAACTGGGCAGGCCGCTAGCCACTGGGGTGTTTGGCGCCGATATGGCGGTCAGTCTGGTTAATGATGGACCTGTCACCCTTTTTATCGATTCACGTCATCCTGAATGATCTGCATGGAGTGCATAAGGGAGTATATCGCCATATACACAAATGCTTATATAAAGTAGATTTCGGGTTTAACTAATAATTTTTGGAGGGTAATCCATGTGTTCGCCGATCAAAGCTTTGGTAGCAATTTGCCTGGCTGCAGGTGTTTCCTTAACTGCAAATGCACAAGATAAGGAGCTGCTGCGAATTATTGGTGAAGAAAAGAAGTTTGTTGTACAGACCAAGAGCGGCCCGTTCGAGATTACGCGGACGATGAGCCCTTGTGCGAAGAACAAGGGCTGGCTGCAACCGCTGATACCGCTTCCTGGTGTACATCCGGTAACTGAACTGGAATTGCTGCCGGCGATGAATGACAAGGACGCGATGATTGTCGACATGCGTGAAACCGAAGACCGGGTCAAAGGGACGATTCCCAACTCCTATCACATCCCCTATACCGAGGTCGCTGGCCGTTTGAATGAACTGGGTTGCGCCAAGACTGCTGGTAAATGGGATTGCTCGAAGGCGAAGAAAATTTATGCCTTCTGTAACGGACCGGTTTGCCCACAGAGCCCGACAGCAATTGCTGCAATGGTGCGTGACGGCTTCCCGGTCGATAAGATCTATTACTACCGTGGTGGCATGCTGGATTGGGATGCGCTTGGCTTCCCTATCGTCAAGAACGAATTCTGATCAGCGGAGAAGCTGGCTGAAGAGCAGGACTATCACCAACACGATAACAAAGCCTATGCCAATACGGAATGCCCACAGCGCATTGTTGCGCTGCTGGGCATTTTCTTCATCCACCAGTTGCCGTAGTCGACGCAGTACGGAAATGCCGACAACGCGTTTTACGGCAGATTCCTGATCTGGTTGGGGATGGCTCATGGCAAAACGATAAGTTCCGGTTTGGCGCCGATGTACTTTAATCGCTGCGCCAGTTGTTCGGTAACGAAAATTCGACCATCGGCATCAATGCGCAATACCTGCTCCAACCCCAGTTCGCGGGCACGTTCACGCCACTTTTCGGGGCCGGCAATAAACACTGGTTTGGACGAGGCGTCGGACAGCGTGCCGGCTTTCGGGCCAGCCGGAATCAGGACGGTGACGGCCTGGGTGTGGGCAGCCGGATAGCCGCTTCGCGGATCAAGCAGGTGGGTATAGCGCTTGTTGTCGAGTTCAAAGTAGCGCTGGTAGTCCCCGGAGGTGCCAATCGCCTCGCCATCCGCCAGTTCCACCGTCGCCAGCGGTCCGGACTGACGCGGATGCTGGATACCGACACGCCACGGACGGCCCTCCTTGCTACCCAGTGCCATGACATTGCCGCCGATATTGATCAAGGCATTGCTCAGCCCTTGCTTGCGCAAGATGCTTGCTGCCCGATCCAGCGCGACACCTTTTAGATAGCCACCGAAATCCAGCGCCACCGCCCGGTTGCGGCTGGTCACCGTGTTTCCGTTGACGGTGAGATCAGCAATTGATGGATGGGCCGCTAGGATTCGCGCTATTTCGCTCGCCGGGGGCAAGATGGCTTTGAACTCATCGGCGTGAAAGCCCCAGACTTTGACCAATTGCCCGATCCCCGGATCAAACAGGTGGTGACCGCGCTGGGCCAGTTCCTGGCTCTCACGAATCAGGTTGGCCAGTTCTTCACTGACTTGTTGCGGTCGACCCTGAAAAGTGGCCTGATTTAATGCGGTAAGTTCTGAATCTTGCCAAGCGTGATAGGCCCGATGTAGTCGGTCAAATTCGCGCAGCACGCTGGCGATGGCTTGACGGCCATGCGCCGGATCATCGCTGACGACCAATACTTCGACGCGCGTTCCAAAGACGTAAGCCTGTTGTTCCTGAACGCTGACCCGTCCACATCCCGCCAAGCAAAGCAGGCAGAGAATGAGGCTTAGGAGACGCCGCATGCGTGTTCGACCGCAGTGATGAAGGCGCCGGAGGCATCAAAGCCGGTCTGCTGGCGGATTTCGACCATGCAGGTCGGGCTGGTGACGTTGATTTCGGTGAGATGATCGCCAATGACATCAAGGCCAACCAGCATCAGGCCGCGTTTGAACAAAATTGGTCCCAGCGTTTCAGCGATTTCACGATCCCGTGGCGATAGGTCCTGCGCTACGCCCGTACCACCAGCGGCCAGATTGCCCCGTGTTTCGCCGGCTTTCGGGATGCGCGCCAGGGTATAGGGAACGGGTTTACCGGCAATCAGCAGGATGCGTTTGTCGCCGCGACTGATGGCTGGCAGGTAATGCTGTGCCATCACTGTGCGCCGGCCCTCGTGGGTCAGCGTTTCGACGATCACATTGCGATTGGGGTCGTTGCGATGGATGCGGAAAACCTGGCTGCCGCCCATGCCGTCGAGCGGCTTGAGGATGATGTCGCGCTGCTCGTCGATAAAGCGCTGCAACTGGTTCATGTCGCGGGCGACCAGGGTTGGTGGCGTGAATTGATCGAACTCGGTAATCGCCAGCTTTTCCGAATGCTCGCGTAGCGCACGCGGCCGGTTGAAGACCTTGACGCCATTGGCCTCGGCTCGTTCCAGTAGCCAGGTAGCGGTCAGGTACTCGAAATCAAAAGGCGGATCCTTGCGCATGATGACTGCGTCAAAGCGCTTGAGCGACGTGGTTTCACGCCCGGTTTCGCGATACCAGTCATGGTCGTCCGGTCGCAGATGGAGATGCACGGCCTCGCCAAACACCCCCCCGGCGTGGCCGGCTTCCGGACGCTGCCAACCCAGACTGGCGCAATCGATGGCGTAAACCTCGTGGCCATGTTTTTCGGCGGTACGCATCATGGCGATCGAGGTATCTTTCCAGGCCTTCAGGCTGCTGATCGGGTCAACAATGAAGGCGATTTTGAGCGACTGGCTGCTGCCGCCCAGGAGATGCTTTTCGAAGTGAAGTTGTTGGGTCACGGCCGGGGTTTTCAGCCGTTTTCCGGTGCTGTGCGATCAAGCTCGACTGCCGCTGCCAGGCAGGCGAGACGACCGACGACGCCGTAGGCATAAAAGCGGTTGGGCGGTGAGTCCGGGTTACCACAGCGATAGTCGGGCAGATTACAGCCGGTATCGAAGGCCAGCGGCTCGAAGTGCATGCCGGGAGCGTTGAGGTTTTCATCCTTGCCACGCCCGGTATGAACGCGGTAGAAGCCACCAACGACGTAGCGGTCGATCATGTAGATCACCGGTTCGGCCACGGCGTCGTTCAGCGTCTCGAAGGTATGGACGCCTTCCTGAATCAGCACTTCGCTGACTTCAAGACCTTCCTTGCCGACACTCATCTTGTTGCGTTGCTTGCGGTTCAAGGCGATTACCTCGTCGGCATCGCGTACTGTCATGACGCCCATGCCATAGGTGCCGGCATCGGCTTTGACGACCACGTAGGGCGTCTCGTTAATGCCGTATTCCTTGTACTTTTCCTTGACAATGTCGAGCACGGCGGCGACGTTGGATGCCAGACATTCTTCACCTTGGCGTTCGTGGAAATTGATGCTGCGGCAAACCGAGAAAGCCGGATTGATGCGCCACGGATCGATGCCAATTTCCTTGGCGAAATCATTGGCGACCTGATCGTAGGCAGCAAAGTGGTTGGATTTGCGGCGTACCGCCCAACCAGCGTGCAAAGGCGGAAGAACGAATTGCTCGTTGAGGCCTTTGAGAATATCCGGAATGCCGGCCGAGAGGTCGTTATTGAGCAGAATGGCGCAGGGATCGAAGCCGTCCAGGCCCAAACGATATTGGGTGCGAACCAGCGGCTCGAGCAGCAGGCTTTGGCCATTGGGCAGCTCGATGGGTGTTGGCTTGGTGATTTCCGGCAACATCGAGCCAAGGCGGATGTTGAGGCCGGTCTGACGCAATATGGCGACCAGTTGTGCGACATTTTGCAAGTAGAACTGGTTGCGCGTGTGGTTTTCCGGGATCAGCAGCAGATTGCGCGCCTCCGGGCAGATTTTTTCAATGGCCACCATCGCCGCTTGGACGCATAGCGGCAGGAAGGCCGAATTCAGGTTGTTGAAGCCGCCAGGAAACAGGTTGGTATCAACCGGTGCCAGCTTGAAACCGGAATTGCGCAGGTCGCAGGACGAGTAAAAAGGCGGCGAGTACTCCTGCCACTGGCCGCGTAGCCAGTGCTCGATTTGTGTGCTGCTTTCGAGGAACTTGCGTTCGAGTTCGAGTATGGGACCGGTGAGGGCGGTAGTGAGGTGGGGAACCATGAGCTGTCTCAGTGCCGTAAAGGCGAGTAATTGTTGTTTGGAATGTTACACCGCAGTGCACAATTTTGGCGTCTGGATTCACGGTCAACCGGTTCAAAGCAGGTAAAATTCGTCCCTTCGTTTTTGCGCTATTCAATAGATCGGAATTGCCGTGCTTGTCGCTGCCAATATCACCATGCAGTTTGGGGTTAAACCCCTGTTTGAAAACGTCAATGTCAAATTTGGCGAAGGCTACCGCTACGGCCTGATTGGTGCCAATGGCGCGGGTAAATCGACCTTCATGAAAATTCTGTGTGGGGCGCTTGACCCATCGGCGGGCAACGTCTCGAAAGAGAAGCACGAGCGCATGTCCTATCTGCGCCAGGATCAGTTTGCCTACGAAGACATGCGCGTTCTTGATGTCGTTTTGATGGGCCACGAGGAAATGTGGGCCTGCATGAGCGAGAAGGATGCGATCTATGCCAATCCGGAAGCGACCGAAGACGACTACATGCACGCCGCCGAGCTCGAGTCGAAATTTGCCGAGTACGACGGGTACACCGCAGAATCCCGCGCTGGCGAGCTGCTGCACGGTGTGGGCATTCCTATCGAACAGCACAACGGCCCGATGAGCCAGGTTGCTCCGGGCTGGAAACTCCGCGTGCTGCTCTGTCAGGCACTGTTCGCCAATCCGGATATTCTGCTGCTTGACGAGCCGACCAATAACCTCGACATCAACACCATCCGCTGGCTGGAAGAGGTGCTGAACAATCGTGACTCGACGATGATCATCATTTCGCACGATCGTCACTTCCTGAATCAGGTCTGTACTCACATGGCTGACCTCGACTACGGCAAGATCACCACCTATGCCGGCAATTACGATGACTTCATGGAAGCCTCGCAACAGGCTCGCGAACGTCTCACTAAAGCCAATGCCAAGGCTAAGGAACAGATTGCCGACTTGCAGACCTTTGTGCGTCGCTTCTCGGCCAACGCCTCCAAGGCCAAGCAGGCGACCAGCCGGGTCAAATTGATTGAGAAGCTCAAGCCGGAAGACGTCAAGCCGTCTTCCCGTCAGTATCCCTGGATTCGTTTTGATTACGACGAGAAGGCCAAGCTGCATCGCCAGGCTGTTGAAGTGGAGAACGTTTCCTTCGCTTACGAAGGTGCGGAGCGCAA
>CAXYZX010000118.1:0-8534 GCA_964293845.1 uncultured Dechloromonas sp. | reverse complement strand
GCCCATCAGGGCGCAAGGAGTGAGACGAGATGAGATTTCCACTGAGCATTGCCGCTGTTGCACTGGCTGCGCTGATGTCGCCGGCCGATGCCGCGGCTTTGCAGGAAAGCGGTGACCCGCTGGCCTCGGCGCGCTGGGGCGAGATGCAGAAGAGCGTGCTGGGTGGAGCGCCGGTGCTGTTCGATCCGCGCGTCAAGGTGATTGCCCCGTCAACCGCCGAAAACCCGATGCAGGTGCCGGTGACCATCGATGCGACGGCCTTGCCCGGTGTCCAGGAGGTGTTGGTTTTCGCCGACTTCAATCCGATTGTTCAAGTCTTGCGCTTTTTCCCCGAGGGCAGTGGGGCTTATCTCGGTTTTCGCGTCAAGCTGCAGCAATCGACGCCAGTCCGGGCGGCGGCGCGCACCGCAGATGGCGTCTGGCATGTTGGCGGCACCTGGGTAAACACCGTCGGCGGCGGTTGTACGGCACCCTCGGCGGCGGCTGCCTCCAGGGACTGGCAGAAAAAACTCAATATGGTCAGTGGACGCCAATGGTCGGAAGGGCCGCAGCGTGGCCGCGTTCGTCTGAGCATCGTTCATCCCATGGATACCGGTCTGGTAGCAGGTACACCGGCTTTTCATCTGGAAGAAATCCGCCTCAGCGATGCCGCTGGGCAGGCACTGGTGCGCATTCAGACCTACGAACCAGTCGCTGAAAACCCGGTGTTTACGCTCCATCGTGGCGCCGTCAGCGGTCCGGTCGAAGCCAGTGGCCGCGACAACAACGGCAATAATTTCAAGGCCAGCATCGCACCATGAAACGCTGGCTGCTGCTTCTCATCTTCGGGTTTGACGGTTTGGCGAGTGCTGCCGAATTCGACTACGGATTGGTTGCCCAGCCGCTTGCCGGGGATGTCTATGCCTTCATCGGCCATCGCGAAGATTTCACTACGGCCAACGGTGGCAACATCGTCAACACCGCCTTCATCGTGGCGCCGGCTGGCGTCATTGTCATCGACAGCGGCCCCGCGCTCCGTTACGGCCAGCAAATGCGCCGCGCCATCGCCGCGATCAGCGCCAAGCCGCCGGCCTTGCTGATCAACACCCATCATCACCCGGATCACTTCCTCGGCAATCAGGCATTTGCCGACACCCCGATCGCTGCGCTGCCCGCCACCATTGACGGCATCGCTGGCGAGGGCAACGCCTTTGCCGAAAACCTCTTCCGCCTGACCGGCGACTGGATGAAGGGCACCGAAGTTGTCGCCCCGAGCCGGGCGCTGGCGGCCGGGACGATGGAAGTTGCCGGGCGCAAACTGCGTCTGATCGCCCTCGACGGACACACCGGTGCCGATCTTGCGATTTATGACGAAATCAGCGGTGTACTGTTCGCCGGTGATCTGGTTTTCAACGGTCGGGCACCGACTACGCCACACGCCGACATTGCACACTGGCTGGCGGCGCTTGACCAGCTCGAAGCGATCACCCGAGAGGCCGGATTCAGCGCGCTGTTGCCCGGCCATGGCGCTGTTGCCCGCGATGCCGCGCCGATCCGCCAGACGCGCGCCTGGTTGCTCTGGCTGCAAGGCGCCATGCGTCAGGCAGCACGCGCTGGCCTCGACATGAATGAGGTGCTGGCCTTGCCGCTGCCTGCGGAATTTGCCGCGCTACCGGTGGCGGCCAGCGAATACCGGCGTTCGGTCGGCCATCTCTTCCCGGCGGCCGAACTTGAGGCGCTGCAGCAATGAAGCCCCTGCGCCAGGATTACTTTCTGCGTGTTGCGGTCGACCGTCGCTTTCTCGCTATTTTTTCTCTGTCGATTGTCCTGCACGCCAGCCTGTTTGCGCTGACGACCTGGCAGCGCAAACAGGGAACGATCAGCCTGCCGCCGCTGTTGGCGTCGATTCGTCTGGTCACCCTTGTCGAATCCGGACCGGTTGCCGCCGCGCTCCATGCGCCGCCGCCTGCAGCCGTCCGCCAGAAGGTCCGGCAGTCCTCGCCGCGCGTGGAGTCCCTGTCAGCTCCTCGCTCGCTACCGGCTGCCGGGCCGGCCCATGCACCGCTGAATTCAGCTACGCCAGCACTGCCGGTCGCTACCACCAGCGCCGCTCCGGCAACGACGGCAGTGGTTACGCCGGCCGCCGAGCCAAGCGCTGCGGCGCCTCGCCCGCAATCCGAGTTGCTGGCCGGTTATCGCCAGCGCTTGAGCGAGCTTTTTGCCCGCCATCAGGAGTATCCGCGCGTCGCTGCCATGCGCGGCTGGGAAGGGGAGGTGCGCCTGCGCCTGAAAGTGGCGCGCAAAGGCAATTTGCTAGCGGTGCATCTCGATCACTCCAGCGGCTTTGATGTGCTCGACCAGCACGCGCTAGCCATGCTCGAAGCCCTGGCAGGCTTGCCGCCGCTACCCGAGGCGCTCGACAGCAACGAAATTCAAGTCGTCGTTCCGATCAACTACAAACTCAAAAAAACAACATGAGACAAATTCCGCAACCTGGCATTATTGCCCTGGCCCTTGCCGCCGCCTTCAGTCAAGGCGTCGCTGCCGAGCCGGTGATGCAGGCTGAAACCGTCGAGGTGATCGGCAATACGCCGCTGGCAGGCGTTGGTGTGCCGCGCCTGCACATGCCGGCCAATGTCCAGTCGATCAGCAGCCAGCAGATGGAAGAGCAGGAAAGCCTCAATCTGCCTGAGGTCATGGTCCGCCAGCTGCCTAGCGTCAATCTCAACGAAATTCAGGGCAACCCCTTTCAGGCCGATCTCAACTATCGTGGCTTTACCGCGTCGCCACTGCTCGGCACGGCGCAGGGCTTGTCGGTCTATCTCGACGGCGTGCGCATTAACGAACCGTTCGGCGATACGGTCAACTGGGATCTGCTGCCCAATTCGGCGATTGCCGGTATCGACCTGATCCCTGGCTCGAATCCGGTCTTTGGCCTCAACACGCTGGGCGGCGCCCTGGCCATCCGCACCAAGAGCGGTTTCAGCCATCCCGGCAGCAAGATCGAAGTTTCCGCCGGCAGCTTCGGGCGCAGCAATCTGGAGCTGGAGCATGGCGGCCACAGCGGCACCATAGGCTGGTACGTTGCTGCCGACTGGTTCAGGGAAGACGGCTGGCGCGACTTTTCCAAATCGGACGCCAAGCAGTTCTTCGGCAAGCTGTCGCACAAGAGCGCGGCAGGTGAAGCAGACCTGACGCTGACCCGTGCCGTGACCAAGATGACCGGCAATGGCCTGCTGCCGATGTCGATGCTGGCCGAGCGTCGTGATCAGATTTTTACCCACCCCGACGAGACGCGTAACGATTTAACCCAACTCGCCCTCAATGGACGGCTCTGGCTGAGTGACGCGCAAAGCCTGAGCGGCAATATCTATCATCGGCGCAACCAGACGCGCACCTTGAATGGAGACGCCAATGACGAGTTCGAGGATGGCCCCTTTGACGGCATTTCGAATGATGAATCCGGCGCCAATAACCGGACTCGTACCAGCCAGCAGGGCAGTGGGGTTTCCGGGCAGTGGAACCTGAGTACCGAACGTCAGCAACTGGTGGTCGGCGCCTCGTTTGATTACGCCGAGATGCAGTTCAAGCAAACTCAGGAACTCGGTGTCATCGATAGCACGCGCGGCATCGCCAATCCCGGGCCGCAGGAGGAAGAAAACTCCCTGCGCGGCACGACGCGTACCGCCAGCCTGTTCATCACCGACACCTACGCCTTGACCAAGAACCTGCATCTCACCGGTTCCGCGCGCTACAACATGAGCCGCGTCACGACCCATGATGAACTTAACCCCAATCCGCCCAATCTTGATGGCGACCACAGCTACAAGAAACTTAATCCGGCTTTCGGCCTGACCTGGCAGATGGTGCCGGCGCTCAATGCCTACGCCGGCTTCAGCCAGGGCAACCGGGTGCCGACGCCTATCGAACTCGGCTGCGCCGATCCGGCCAACCCATGCACGCTGCCCAACTCGATGGCTGCCGATCCCTATCTCAAACAGGTTGTTGCACAAACGCTGGAAGCCGGCCTGCGCGGCAAGCTGATCGGCGATATCAGCTGGAATGCCGGCGTGTACCGCACTCTTTCACGAGATGACATTCTCTTCGTCGGCACCTCGACCAGCGCCGGCTATTTCACCAACTTCGGCAAGACCCGGCGTCAGGGGCTGGAGCTGGGGTTGAATGGCCGCCAGCGCAGCGTCGACTGGTTTGCCAACTACAGCTATCTGCACGCCACCTTCCAGTCCGATGCCTGTGTCCTCGCCGAAAACAACAGCTCGCGCGGTAGCACGGCGGAATGTACGGCGGGTGGGCAGGATGACGAGATCCTCATCAACAAGGGCAAGCATCTGCCCGGTCTGCCCAGCCACAGCGCAAAGTTTGGCCTGTCGTGGAAGGCCAGCAACTGGCTGCGCATCGGCGGCGACCTTCAGGCGTTCTCCGGCCAGTACGCCCGTGGCAACGAAAACAACCAGCACCAGTCAGGCAGCGCCACCGACGCCTTCGGCAACACGCGCACCTTTGACGGGCCAGGCAAAACACCCGGCTACGCCATCCTCAATCTGAATGCCGAAGCACGGCTCAGCGCCAACCTGCAGATATTCGGCAAGATCAACAACGTGTTCGACAAGCATTACGCCACTGCTGCCGCCCTCGCTGAAAATCCCTTCGCCAATGGCAGCTTCCAGATCGATTCCGGCGACTGGCGTCGGGAGACCTTTGTTGCGCCCGGTGCCCCGCGTGCCGCCTGGATCGGGCTGCGCTACAGCTTCGACGCCAAATGATGAAAAAATTTCGACACTTTTTTGCGGTTGACCGCAACCGGCGCCCACTCAGCCTGCACACCCGCGTCGGCCTCGTGTTTACCGCGCTGGCCGCCAGCCTGCTGCTGGTGCTGGCCGGCCTCTGGCTGCATGGCGCCCGCAATGCGACGCATGAAGAAGTCGAGGCCGCGAGCCGGGTGTCACAACAATGGTTGCAAGCCCTCGCTGGCGAAATGCGCCAGCTGCCCCCGGCGCTATTGCCGGAGCGACTGCTGGCCGCCGTCAAACCGCTCGGCCGTATCCGCGCCAATGCCCTTGAGCTGATCGCTGGCGACGGCCGCGTGCTCTACCGTTCGCCGCCGCCGACCTACAAGGCCGGGCGGGTCGCGCCGGCGTGGTTTGCAAGCCTGCTCAACCCGGACTTCACCCCGCGCCGCCTGCAAATTGGCGAGCTGCAACTGGTTCTTTACCCGGACGCCTCCCGCTCGCTGATCGATGCCTGGGATGATCTGCTGGCCATGGCCGGCTGGGCTCTCCTGTTGCTGGCGGTCATCTTCCTTGCCAGCCGGCGCGCCCTCGACCGTGCCCTGCGCCCGCTGGCCCAGGTCATGCAGGCGCTCGACCGGACCGGTGCCGGGCGTTTCGATACCCGCCTGCCGGTCTTCACGACGCCGGAACTGGGGCGCTTGTCGCGGGCATTCAACGGCATGGCCGACCGGCTGAATGCTGCGGTCAACGACAATGTACGGCTGGAAATCGAGCGTGAAGTCGCCGAGCAGATGCAGGCCCGACTTGAAGACGAACGCCGCCTGATCGCCCGCGAACTGCACGACGAGCTGGCGCAGGGCATTACCGCCGTGCGCGCCTTGGCCGGCGCCATCGCCCAACGTAGCAGTAATCAGCCGGCGCTCTACAGCCCGGCGCAAAGCATCGTTGCCGTCACCGGCGAAATGCAGGAAGGCGTCAAGGCCATTTTGCATCGTCTGCGCCCGCAAAGCGGCAGTGGGCTGGAAGCCAGGCTGCAACGCCTGCTCAGCGCCTGGCGCCTGCAGCATGAAAAAATCGAGCTGATCGCCAGCATCGCGATCGGCACCCAGCCGGTCACCGACCAAACTGCACAAGCTGTCATCCGCATGGTTCAGGAAGGGCTGACCAATATCGTCCGCCATGCCGGGGCCAGCCGTGTCGAACTGGTGCTGAATACGGGCGCCGGCCAGCTCAACATTGCCCTGACCGATAATGGTTGCGGCCGTGATGGCCGGCACTCGGCACAGGCTGGCTGTGGCCTTGGGCTGGCCGGCATGGCCGAGCGCATTGCAGATCTTGGCGGTTCATTGCAATTCATCCAACCGGCTGGCGGCGGCTTTCGCCTGCTGGCCAGCCTGCCGCAACAGCACATCAGCGAGGAAATATCATGAACCACGCCCTGCACGGCATTCGTGTTCTGCTTGCCGACGATCACGCCATCGTCCGCCTCGGCTTTCGTCTGCTGCTCGAAGGCGCCGGGGCTGAAGTGATAGGCGAAGCGGAAAGCGGCGAAAACGCCATCCGCCTCCATGCCGAAACCACCCCTGATCTGCTCATCATGGATGTCTCGATGCCCGGCATCGGCGGCCTCGCCGCGCTTGAGCGCCTGCTGCTCTGGGCGCCGAAGGCACGGGTACTGATGCTCTCGGCCCATCACGACGACATCGTGCCGGTGCGCGCCCTGCGCCTGGGGGCCAGCGGTTACCTGTGCAAACGGGCGGCGCCCGACGAATTCCTGCGCGCGGTTGCCCAGGTCGCCAGCGGCCGCCGATATCTTGACCCCGAACTGGCGCAAACCGTTGCTCTGGCCCAGCTCTCCGGTTCAGCCAACCCGGTCGACACACTGACCGAGAAGGAGTTGGCCGTTTTCCTCAAGCTTGCCGAGGGGCGCTCGGTCAACGATGTGGCAGGCGATTTCTGCCTCAGCCCGAGTACCGTCGGGACGCACCTTTATCACATCAAGCAGAAGCTCAATCTGCAAAATGCCGCCGAGCTGACGCTGGTGGCGGTGCGCAACGGACTGATCGAGGCCTGATTGAAATCCAGTCCGCTATTCCCGCCCAGCAAGCCGCACACTGCGCGGCAGATGGCCGTCGGCGATGGTCATCTGCTCTACGTTGAGGAATGTGCTGCGGTCCACGGCCAGCCGGTGCTCTTTTTACATGGCGGGCCGGGTAGCGGTTGCTCGCCGGCCCAGCGCCGCCTGTTTGACCCGCAACGTTACCGGGCGATTTTTGTCGATCAGCGCGGCTGCGGTCGCAGTCAGCCGTCTGGCCGGCTAGAGGCGAACACCACGGCACATCTGGTGGCCGATCTCGAATACCTGCGCGAAGCGCTCGGCATTCCCGCCTGGATCGTCTTCGGCGGCTCCTGGGGCAGCCTGCTGGCGCTGAGCTACGCCCAAATCTACCCGGAAAGCGTCAAGGGGCTGGTCTTGCGCGGCATCTTTCTCGGCACCGCCGAGGAAATTCAGGACTATGTTCGTGGCAGCAATGGCTGTGCCCCCGCCGCTTGGCAAACCTTTGCCAATGCCATCCCCGCAGATGAACAGCACGACTTGCTCGGCGCCTACGCCCGCCGCATCCTCACCGCCGAGCCGAGCATAGCCTTGCCGGCGGTGCGTGCCTGGCTGGATTACGAGCGCGCGCTGATGGGCGAGCCGCCACTCGCCGAGCTACCTGATGCGACACAACTGGCCAAGGCCCGGGTTCAGATGCACTACCTGTCGCAGGATTGCTTTCTCAACCCGGACCAGCTTCTCGCCGGCATCGACCGCCTGCGCCATATTCCGGCCGTTATTGTGCAGGGTATGGCTGATACGGTCTGTCCGCCACTCACCGCCCGTAAATTGCATCGCGCCTGGCCCGAAGCGACCTGGATGCCAATCAATGGCGCCGGCCACGGTGCTTTGACCGCCCCGATTGCCAGAGCCTGCATCAAGGCCCTGGGCTGGGTGGCAGGGGATACGGCGGCACCATGCTGAACTGCATGGTTGCTATGGTTGCCGCCGCCGTGGTCATCACGGTTTGTCGGCCGTGAACTTTCCTATCTTGTATTTGGCGAGCAGTTCATCGGTATAAGGCGCATGCGGGCGTCCTTTGGTTTTTGTGTTGTAGGCTTCTGTCGCCTCCTTGCCACACCAGGGCAAGACCAGTTCAGGCCGTGAGGGATGCTCCGGCAGGTAGGTGCTCAGGTCATAAACACCACCGCGAATCGCCATCCAGCAATTTTCCGCAGTCGCATGTTTGGCCAGGTCAGCCTTGGAATAGCTTTTCTCGGCAGCAAGAGCCAGGCTTTGTTCTGCCGGCGGCAACCATAGGCTGGCGGCCCAGAAGGCGGTGACCAGCAGCCAGAAAAGTGTGGTCGAGGTGAAGTAGAGGCTGCGCATTATCGGAACTCGAAGTTTTCAAAGTGGATGTGGCGGGCGCCCATGCCTCTGGTTTTCAAGGCTTGGCGCAGTGCGGAAACCATGCCTGGCGGGCCGCAAAGATAGCAGTCACTACTCGCCAGCGTTGCTGCATCAGGGAGAAAGAGTTGCGGGTCGGGCGCCTCGTCGCCGGTTGCTATCGCGCGGAAAGAGAGCTTTGGATCATTCGCCGCCAAGCCCCGAATTTCTTCGACAAATGCTGCATCGGCCTCTGTGCGAAAAAGGTAAACGAGCAAAGTCGGCTGATTCAGCGCGCCGGCGCGAAGTTGCCCCAGAAATGGCGTGATCCCGATGCCGCCGGCTATCCACAGTTGCGGCGACGCGGGGCGCTCAGCCAG
>CAXYZX010000117.1:0-8553 GCA_964293845.1 uncultured Dechloromonas sp. | reverse complement strand
GCACCAAGTAATCCGCCGACGCTTCAACGAAAAGCCCCGCACTGCGGGGCTTTTTTTCTGTCTGTGAAAGTTTGAAATGCTGAAATTCTCCACGTTCTTGCGCGCTCTTGCGGTTTTTGGCCTGGCGCTGACCTCTGTTGTTTACGCCGCCGAGACGGCGCGGCCACGCATTGGCCTGGTGCTTGGTGGTGGTGGTGCGCGAGGTGCGGCGCACATCGGCGTGCTCGAAGTGCTGGAAAGAATGCGTATACCGATCGATTGCGTTGCCGGCACCAGCATGGGGGCGCTGGTTGCTGGCGCTTACGCCGCCGGAATGTCTCCCGCAGTCATGCGGCGCGAGCTGGCCAAGGCAGACTGGAACGACATGTTCATCGACAATCCGGATTTTTCGGAGATGAGTTACCGCAACAAGGCAACCGCAACCCGCTTCCTGCCCGGTTCGGAAACCGGTATCACGCCGGATGGCGCACGCTATCAATCTGGCGTTGTGGCCGGTCAGAAAATCAAGCTGTTTTTCAATCAACTGGTGCGTGCCAATCAGGGCGAGCGAAATATCGAGGATTTGCCAATGCCGTTGTCGATTATCGCTACCGATATCGGCACCGGCGAGCGCGTGGTTTTTCGTGATGGCAGCCTGACCAAAGCGATGCGTGCCAGCATGTCGGTGCCTGGCTTGCTGGCGCCGGTAGATTATCAGGGGCGCAAACTGGTCGATGGCGGGCTGGTCGATAACGTGCCGATTGCCGAGGTCAAGGAGCGCTGCAAGGCGGATGTCGTGATTGCGGTCAACGTCGGTTCGCCATTGATGAAGGCCGAGGAGGTTGGATCACTTTTAACTGTTTCGGGGCAGATGGTGAATATCCTGACCGAACAGAACGTAACCCGTTCATTGGCTTTGCTGACCCCGGGTGATATTTACATCAAACCCGATCTGGAGGGGATTAGTGCCGGAGATTTTCCACGCCATGCTGAAACTGCCGATCGTGGTCGGGTCGCAGCCGAGGCCACGGTACCGGCTTTGCAGCACCTGTCACAGCCCACTGCCAGCTATCTTGCCTGGTGGAAGGGGATAGAGGTGACATCGCGCATCTCGCCACGCATCGATACGGTCGAGGTGATTGGTTCCAAACGGGTCAATCAGGCGGCCATCGAACGCCATCTTCATTTGCAGCCAGGTGCAACGATCCGGCCGTCCGAAATCAATCGTGATCTGTTGCGCATGTATGGTGATGGTTATTACGAAAGTGTCGATTACACGGTATTGACGCAGCGTGATCGCAATATCCTGCGCGTCGCGCCGATCGAGAAGGCCTGGGGGCCCGATTATCTGCGCTTTGCCTTCAATCTGGATGCGGATAGCACCAAGGGGGCAACCTTTGGCTTGCGGGTGGCATATCACAATACCTTGATCAATGATTTGGGTGGTGAAGTTATTACCAGTGTCGAAATTGGTAACACGAATGGCATAGGAGTCGATTATTACCAACCAATTGATCCTGCTCAGCGCTACTTCGTCGAGGCTGCCGCGGGTGTAGGCACCACGGCGTGGAACATATTCCAGAATGACCGTCGGGTTGCCATCTACAACATGCGCGACGCCAGTCTTCGTTTTTCTGCCGGCATCAATGTCGGTTTGCTCGGGCAGATTCGCGTTGGCTGGCTGGAGCGTAATCGCCAGGCGGAGCTTGATACGGGAGACCCCTCGTTGCCCAATGGCAATGCGACTTTCGGTGGTCTCAAGGCGACGCTGGATTTTGACCAGATGAATCGCATGTATTTTGCAACCGATGGCTGGGCGGCAAAAATCTCCTATTTTGATTCGCCACAGGCTGAATATTCGCGGCTCGATGCAGAAGTCCGTGGCGCTTTCTCAATGCGCGACACGGTCATTTCTTCGCGCCTGGCCTATTCGGGCTCGCCGCGTGGAGAGCTTCCAATTTACGATGCCGCAACTCTGGGTGGTTTTCTCAACATGACGGCTTACGCCAAGGGGCAGATTATTGGTGACGAGATGAGCTATGCCGGCGTTCGCGCCGAGCAGATCATTGGTCGCTTGCCACTCGGCCTGCGGGGCGACATGCGCCTTGGCGTTGCTCTTGAAGTAGCGCGGGCGGGCTATCGTTATACCGAAACACAAAGTGATGCCCTGCTCAACTCGATCTCTCTCTATCTCGGTGGCGAAACGCCTTTTGGCCCGGTTTATCTGGGTGGCGGATATTCGACAACCGGCGTATCCAACCTCTTCCTGTTCGTTGGTGTGCCATGATGTGCCGCCCTCGCAATTCGCTGGCATACTGAGTAACCCACGGTCTTCGGAGACAAACATGAAATCGCGTTCCCTTCTGCTTGCAGCCCTGATTGCTTCATTCTCCGCCGGGTCGCTGGCGCAAGAGCCACCAAAAATGGCAACGGCAACCCAAAAACAGCCAGGAGCCGTTTCGGGCGGCAAGGCTATTGAATTGCAAGGCAAAGTTCTCGCTATCGATAAAGCCAATCGTGAAGTGACGGTCAAGGGAGGCTCGGGGGTCGAGTCCACCCTTTATGTCGGGCCGGATGTCAAAAATTTTGACCGGCTGAAGGTGGGCGATATCGTTACCCTTAGCTATGTGGCGGCACTGGGCCTGGAACTAAAGAAAAACGGAAAGGCGTTGCGTGAGCGTGTCGAATCCGAGCAAAAGGATGGCTTGCAGGGCAAGCAGCCCGGCATGATGTCGGGCAAGACTGTCAAAATTATTGCTGATGTGATGGCGGTCAATTTCGAACAGGGAACTGTGACCCTGCGCGGCCCGCTACGTACGGTTGATCTGGCACTGCAGGATCCCAGCCTGTTGAAGGAAGTAAAAGTGGGTGACCAGATCGAAGTGTCTTACATGGAAGCTACGGTGATTTCAGCCAAATCGGGCAAGCCGGCGAAGCCCGGCGCCGCCAAATAACGGAGATGACGATGAAAAAACTATGGATGGTGGCTGCCGGCTGGTTGCTGGCAACGAGTCTGGCCTTTGCCCAGATCAATATCAATACGGCAAGCAAGGATGATCTTGATGGGCTGAAAGGTATCGGCCCGACCAAGGCCCAGGCAATTGTTGATTACCGCAAAAAAAATGGCCCGTTCAAGTCGGTCGATGACTTGCAGAATGTGCCGGGTATTGGTCCGGCGACACTCAAGGATTTGCGTAGCGACGTAGTGGTTTCCGGCGCTTCACGTCCGGTTGCTGCGCTTCCTGCGCCGGCCGCCCGCAATACCGCGCCGAGTGAGCCAAAACCTGTGCCGGCATCCCCGGCCATACCAAAGTCCGAGAAACCTGCGCCGGCCAAACCGGCTACTGCCACTGTGCCCCAAGCCGAGTCCGCAAAGTCCTCGGCGCCTGCCCCGGCTACGCCGGCAAAACCGGCCATGCCGACAATGGCCAAACCCGCTATGCCGGCAATGCCCGCCAAGCCGGTTGGCGAGGCCAAGTCGGCGGCATCTGCAGCACCAGCTGCCCCGGCGCGTCCGGCCCAGCCCGCCCAACCGGCACGTCCTGCCGCCTATTGATGGCCGGCGTTTGAGCCGTTCCTTGATTCTCTGCGCTACCGCGCGCCTCGCCCAGACATTGCGTGGCGAGGTGCCGGACGGCGCACAGGTTTGGCGCACCGCACCGGCACTGACGCTGAACCAATGGTTTGCCGAACTCGCTGATGAGGTATTGCTCTCCGGGTTGCACAAGCTACCTCAGGCACTCGATCCCTTTGCCGAACGCTTGCTCTGGGAGCAGGTGATTGCCAGCGCGATGGCGCCGGGCGATTCTCCATTATTCGATATTCAGGGCATGGCCGCCTCGGCGCTCGAGGCGCATGCACAGATGCGGCGCTGGAACCTGGATGTTGCCGCCGATCATGGGGGCGACGAAACCCGTCTTTTTCTGGCTTGGCAAAGTGAATTTTTGCGTCGCTGCAAGGCCGGGCAGTGGCTGGATCTGGCCGGGCAGCAACTGGAAATCATTGCGCTGATTGAGTGCGGTCAACTGGTTTTGCCGAGCGAAATTCAATTTGCCGGCTTTGACCGCGATACGCCGTTCGAGACCCGCCTGAAGGCTGCATTGCGCCTGCGTGGTGTCCGTCTTTCCGAATTGTCGACTGGCTGTAAGGTGCCGGCTGCCAGCTTGCGCGTGGTGGCCTACTCTGACCCGCAAGCCGAGTATCTGGCGATTGCCGAATGGGCGGCCGGGTTGCTGGCCGATAATCCGGCGTGGCGACTTGGCGTGGTTGTGCCCGATCTGGCCGGCGCCCGTGATCGTCTGGCTTTTGCGCTTGAGGACAAGCTGCATCCGGGGTTGATCCGTCCGGCCAGTGCCGAAGCAGCGCGCTGTTTTAACCTGTCACTGGGTCCCCCGCTGGCCGATCAGCCGCTGGTGCAAACCGCCCTGTCGCTACTTTCTCTGGCCAGTGGCGGCAAATGTGAGCAAGAGCGCCTGGGCGCCTTGCTCAATTCACCCTGCTGGTCAGCCGCTATCAGTGAGGCGGATGGGCGGGCCCGGCTGGATGCTGCAATGCGCAGCGAACTGCCCTATTTCACCCGAGTTAATGGTTTGCTGCGCCTCGCCACTCGCCTGTCTGAAAGTGGCGAGGTGCTGTGTCCGGTAAGCATGGCGCACCTCGCTGCCCTGCAATTGGCGGCTGAAGCAACGGGCAGCCGGCGGCGTTCGCTAGCCGATTGGGCGGCACAGTTTCGCCTGTGGCTGAAGGAGGCTGCGTGGCCCGGCGAGCGAGCGCTCTCCAGCCATGAGTTCCAGGCGCGCCGGGCATTCCTCGAAACGCTGGATAATCTGGCCGCCCTTGATGGCGTCCTCGGCCCGGTGGCGTTGCAGGAAGCCTGGCGTCGGTTATCCCAGTTGTGCCGGCAGCGGGTTTTCCAGCCCGAAACGCGCGGTCAGCCGTCGATACAGGTGCTCGGTACGCTGGAAAGTGCAGGCCTGAGCTTTGATGCCCTGTGGGTTGCCGGGGTCAGTGACGATGTCTGGCCCCCGGCGCCACGGCCGAATCCGCTCTTGCCCGCCGAATTGTTGCGCCGCGAACAGGTGGCTCATGCCAGTGCCGAAGTCGAACTCGATTTTGCCAATCGCGTTCATGCCCGCCTGCTGCGTTCGGCGCCGCACCTCACTTTTTCTTATGCGCGCGGTGACGGTGCGCGCTTGTTGCGTGCCAGCCCCTTGCTGGCCGGATTGCCCGTCGTTGATGGTCCGGCTCATCAGCCGGCCAGCCTGGCCTGGCAAATGGCGGCTGAGCCTGACCTCGAAGCGGTGGCCGATGCCGTCGCCCCGGCGGTTGCCGACGGTGAGAAGGTTTCTGGCGGAACCTGGTTGCTGCGTGCGCAAGCGATTTGCCCGGCCTGGGGCTATTTTCAGTTTCGCCTGGGGGCGGAGGCCGTTGAGCAACCGGTTGAAGGCTTGGACCCCCGCGCCCGGGGTACTTTGGTCCATGGGGCGCTGGAGGCATTCTGGCGGGTCACCAGAGATAGCGAAACACTGAATGCCTTGAGCGAAAGTGCCTTGCACCTGGCGATCAGCGAGGCCGTTGCTCTTGCATTGAATGATTTTGAAGCGCAACGCCATCAAGTGCTACCCGTCCGTTTTCGCCAGCTTGAAGGCGGGCGTCTGGCGCGCCTGTTGAGCCTTTGGCTGGCGGTAGAAAAGCAACGAGAAACGGGATTTTCCGTCGTCGCTTGCGAGCAGGAAGCAGTGGTCGAGATCGAAAAAATTCGCGTCAGAATGTTCGTCGACCGCATCGATCAACTGGCCGATGGCCGGCGGGTGATTATCGACTACAAAACCGGTGCCGCGATTGATACCAGGAACTGGGCCAGCCCGCGCATCACCGAGCCGCAGTTGCCGATCTACGCTGCGATTGCCGCTCGTGAGCCGGTAGCTGCCGTGGTTTTTGCCAAGGTGCTGGCCGATAAGCCGGGTTTTTCCGGTATCGCGGAAGAGGCGAATTTGCTGCCTGGCGTTCGCGGCCTGGGCGATCCCAAAGAGAAACGTTTTGACCCTGAACACTTCCCGAATTGGCCGGCGGTGATTACCCATTGGCACGACAGCCTGCACGCCATCGCGCGCGAAGTACGTGACGGCGTGGCTGGCGTCATGGTGGCTGACGAAGCGGCACTGGCCTACTGCCCGGTTTTGCCCTTGCTGCGCCTCGCCGAGCGCCAGCGCCTGCTGTCTCTGGAAAGCGCTAAGGCATGACGCTGCACGATCCTTTGCTCGAAGACAGCCGGGCCCGACTGCGCGCCCTTGATCTCGCCTCATTCATCGTCGAGGCACCGGCCGGTGCCGGCAAAACGGAGTTGCTGACCCAGCGTTACCTGCGTCTGCTGGCGGTGGTCAAAAATCCTGAAGAAGTTCTGGCGCTGACCTTTACCAACAAAGCCGCTACCGAAATGCGTGACCGCATCCTGGGTAGCCTGAACGCCGCCCTGTTGCCTTTGCCTGCGGATGTGGCGCCGCACAAATTGCAGACCCGCGAATTGGCGAGTGCTGTGCTGGCTCACGACAAGGCGCGCGCCTGGGGGCTGCTTGAGCATCCCGGCCGCTTGCGCATCACGACGCTGGACGCGCTATGCGCCAGTCTGGCGCGCCAGATGCCCTATCTCAGCCGCTTCGGTACGCAGCCGCGGGTGACCGATGGGGCCGAGGCCTACTACCAGACGGCAGCCCGCCGCACCCTGGAAATGGTTGAAGAGGCGACGCCGAGTGGCGAGGTAGTGGCGGCGGCGCTGAACTTCATGGATAACAATGCCGGCCGCCTCGAGCGCCTGATCGTTTCCCTGCTTGCAAGGCGTGACCAGTGGGTACGGCATGCCGGGCGGATCAGCGATGCCGGCCTGCGCGCTGAGGTCAATGCCGGTTTTGCCGACCTCTTGGCGCGCGATCTGAGCGATTTGGCGCAATTGTTGACACCAGCACTGCAAAGTTCGTTGATGGCGCCGGTGCGCTTTGCTGCAGCCAATCAGCCGGAATGGCTGGGCGAACTGCTCGACTGGAATGAGCCGCTTAGCGCCACGCTGGAAGATTTGCCGCGCTGGCAGGCCTTGGCTGGGTTGTTGCTGACCAGCAGCGGCAAGTGGCGTAGTCGGTATACGAAAAACGAAGGCTTTCCGGCAGACAAGATAGCCAAGCCATTCAAGGATGCCTTGAGTGAGGCGCTGGCCGGACTGGTCGCCGTTGTCGGACTGGAGACGGCCCTGCTGCAGGCCCAGCAAATGCCCGGCGCGGCCTTGAGCGATGAAGAATGGGCGACGGTTGAAACCTTCTCGCACCTGCTGCGTCTGGCGGCTGGTCAGTTGTGGCTGGCCTTTCAGGAGGGCGGTGAGGTCGATTTCATCGAGATCGCCGCGCGCGCCAGTCTGGCTCTCGGTGACGATGAGGCGCCAACCGATCTGGCGCAGGCGCTCGACTATCGCATCTCGCACCTGCTGGTGGACGAGTTTCAGGATACCAGCCCGGTACAGGTCGAACTGCTCGAACAACTGACCCGTGGCTGGCAGCCGGATGACGGCCGTACGCTGTTCGTTGTCGGTGATCCGATGCAGTCCATCTACCGTTTCCGCAAGGCCGATGTCGGGCTCTTCCTGCGCGTGCGGCAAAATGGCATCGGCGGCATTGCCCTCGAAAACCTGCGCCTCTATCGCAACAACCGCTCCTATCCGGCGATCGTCGATTGGGTTAACGCGACCTTTCCGCACATCTTTCCGCTGCTGGATAACCCGGAACGCGGCGCCGTGCGTTACACGCCATCGCTGGCAACGCGCCGTGCGCGGGCCGACAGCGCCGTGCAGGTGCATCCGGTGGTGGTCGACGAGATGGCGCTGGCGTCACAGATCGAAGCGGACAAGTTGCTGCAGATCATCCGCGAAACGCGCCAGGCTTATCCCGAAGAAAGTATCGCCATCCTGGTGCGGGCGCGCAGCCATTTGCAAACATTGGTCGCCACGTTGCGCCGGGTGGCCCCCGAGCAGCGTTTTCAGGCGGTGGAAATCGAGGGGCTGGCCGACCGTCAGCACGTTCAGGATCTGATCATTCTGGCCAGTGCGCTGCTCCATCGCGCCGACCGGGTCAATTGGCTGGCACTGTTGCGTGCCCCATGGTGCGGTCTGCAACTGGCTGATTTGCACGTGCTGTGCGCTGATGATCACGCCAGCACCATCTGGCAACTGATGCAGGACGAAGCGCGCCTCCAGCGGTTAAGTGAAGAGGGCCGCCAGCGTCTGCTGCACGTGCGCGCCATTTTGGGTGAAGCGCTGGCCCAGCGCGGGCGCCAGCATCTGCGGCGCTGGGTCGAGGGTGTCTGGCTGATGCTGGGCGGCCCGCGCTGCCTGGAGTCAGCAACGCAACTGCCTGATGTCGAGGCATTTTTTGCGCTGATGGATGAACTGGTCGCGGCCGGCACCTTGACCCCGGACAACCTGCAGGCGCAAGCCGCCACCCTCTTCGCACCGCCCGATCCGCTGGCCGGAACGGCCTTGCAGATGATGACCATCCACAAATCCAAAGGGCTGGAGTTTGATACGGTCATCGT
>CAXYZX010000116.1:0-8614 GCA_964293845.1 uncultured Dechloromonas sp. | reverse complement strand
GGCATACGCGTCAGCCAGATCCTTGATGCGCACTCCGGCCTGCCCGCGCACCACATCTGGATTCTTGCCGACATCACCGAGCGCAAGCAAACCGAAGAGCGTATGCGCCACATTGCCCAGACCGACTCGCTGACCGGTCTGCCCAATCGCCTTGCACTGCAGCTTCGTCTCGCCCAGCTCCTTCCCGAGGCGCGGCGCCATCAGTGGCAATTGGCAATCATGTTCATCGACCTTGATCGTTTCAAGATCATCAATGACACGCTTGGCCACCAGATTGGTGATGAGTTGCTGCGCGAGGTAGCCATCCGCCTCAGCCATGTGATCCGCGAAACAGATTTTGTGGCACGCCTTGGCGGTGACGAATTTGTCATCATCCTGCCCGGCATTGGCGGCCCGGCAGATGCCGCAGTCGTCGCCAACAAGATTATTGCCGCGCTGTCGGAAGCCATCCATGCCAACGAACAGGAGTTGCATAGCAGCCCGTCAATCGGCATCAGCGTCTTCCCCGATGACGGTTCGGATGGCGATACCATACTCAAAAATGCCGATACAGCGATGTACCACGCCAAGGCAGCAGGACGAAACAACTACCAGTTCTATGCTGAAAACATGAACAAATCGGCAACGGAACGGCTCGATATCGAGCGCAAGCTGCGCCATGCGATCAGCCGTAACGAACTGGCACTTTGCTTCCAGCCGCAATTTTGTGCCGATAGAAAAAAAGCCACCGGGGTCGAAGCATTGGTTCGTTGGCACCACCCTACGGATGGCATGATTTCTCCCATACGTTTCATTCCGGTAGCCGAAGAAACCGGACTCATTGTTGAAATTGGCGAATGGGTGCTGCGCACCGCCTGCCACGAAATGAAGAACTGGATCGACCGGGGCCTCAAGCCGATACGCGTGGCGGTCAATGTCTCTGCACGCCAGCTCAGGCGGCGCGATTTTTGCGAAGCAGTGGCCGGCATTCTGGCTGAATCCGGTCTGCCTGCCGAGCTTTTGGAGCTTGAAATCACCGAAAGCGCAGTGATGGAAAATCCGGAAGAGGCGATCGAAATCCTGCAACGCATCGGCCGCATGGGCGTCACCCTGGCAATCGATGATTTCGGTACGGGCTATTCCTCGCTCGCCTATCTCAAGCTATTCCCCATTGATCATCTCAAGATTGACCGCTCGTTCGTCGCCGACATCGAATTCGACCTCAATGACCGCGCCATTGCCTTCGGCACGATTGCCCTGGCTCACTCGCTCGGCCTCAATGTCATTGCCGAAGGGGTTGAAACCGAAGATCAGCTTGAACTGTTACGGACCAACGGTTGCGACGAAGTGCAGGGCTATCTCTTCAGCAAGCCATTGAGCAGTGCAGCCACCTTCGCCTTTCTGCACGCACGCGACCTTGCAGAGTAAAATCCCGTTTTTTGTCATTCATGCAGGAATCCGTCATGGCTGCGCGTACGCTGGCTCGCTATCTCATTGAAGAACAACGTAGCAAGGGCGTCATCAACGCCGACCTTCGCTTTTTAATCGAAGTAGTTTCCCGCGCCTGCCAGGCGATCTCTGTGGCCATCGGCAAGGGTGGCCTCGGTGGCGTACTCGGTGAAGCCGGCAGCGACAATGTGCAGGGCGAGGCGCAGAAAAAACTGGATGTCTTGTCCAACGACATTTTGCTTGACGCCAACGAATGGGGCGGCCACCTCGCTGCCATGGCCTCCGAAGAGATGGATCTGCCGCACACCATTCCACATCGTTACCCGCAAGGTGAATTCCTCATGCTCTTCGATCCGCTCGATGGTTCTTCAAACATTGACGTCAATGTCTCGATCGGCACCATTTTTTCGGTTCTCAAATGCCCGGAAGGCGCCGATCTCTCTACTCCGGCAGCCGCCGAAGCCGCCTTCCTGCAACCCGGCACGGCACAGGTTGCTGCCGGTTATGCGGTCTATGGCCCAACCACCCTGCTGGTGCTGACGGTTGGCGATGGTGTCGTCAGTTTCACTCTCGATAGAGAACAAGGCAGTTTCATCCAGACCCACGAAAGCATGCAGATTCCGGCCGATTCCGCGGAATTCGCCATCAACATGTCGAATCAGCGCTACTGGGAAGCCCCCGTGCAGCGCTATGTTGCTGAAATGCAGCAAGGCAAGGATGGCCCGCTCGGCAAGAACTACAACATGCGCTGGGTTGGTTCCATGGTGGCTGATGTGCATCGCATCATCAGCCGCGGTGGTATTTTCATGTACCCGATCGACAGCAAGACGCACGCCCAAGGCGGCAAACTGCGTCTGATGTATGAAGCCAACCCGATGGCGCTACTCGTCGAACAAGCCGGTGGTGCCGCAACAACCGGCTACAAACGTATTCTCGACATTTCACCGGACAAGATTCACCAGCGCTGCGCGGTAATAATGGGGTCAAAAAATGAAGTTGACCGCATCACTTCATATCACCTCGCCTGAACCGGGCATTAAAAAGGATATCCCGATGAAAATCCGCAGCCTTGCCCTACTGCTCAGCATAGCCGCCATGGTCAGCGCTTGCGCAACCAAGGAAAACAAGCCAGAACCTGTGCCACCAGCTGTCGTGACATCGACCCCACCGGCGGACCAACCGATGGCCAGCGTAACGCAAAGCAACTGCCAGCCAACCAAAAGCACCAAAACCACCAGTAAAGGCAAAAAGGGCAGCAAGCCAGCAGTAGCGGATTGCCCGGCGCCCGCCAAGGCAGCCCCGGCGGCGGCAGCGGCCCCGACAGTTGCCGCACCAGCGGCGGCCTCCGCAGCCAAGAGCGAACCCGGCAAACCTCGCATCATGAAATCACGCGATGGCACCTTCGAAGGCGAGGTTTACGGCAACATCCCGGCCGGCAGCAAGTGGTCACGCCTGATCATCGGCATGGAGCAAGCCGAGGTTGAACGCATCCTTGGCGGCACCAGCAACGAGGTTCGCGTCATGCCCACCGGCAAGGCCTTTATCCCGTTCTATTACGGCACCGACCGTCATCGCTATGAAGTCGTCTATCGCGGCCAGGGCAGCGTTTCCTACACCGGCGGCAGTTGGGGTGGCGGGCGCGGCGTTCTGATGATGATCAATTACGATCCGAACATTTAAACATAGCCATTGGCAGGTTTTTAGCCTGCCAATTCGCAGTTCGCCCTACCCAAAACGGGGCTTTTCCCGGATAATTTCATCTTTTCAGCAAGCTGGATTTTCACCCCATGACCGTGAGCAACGCGCCCAAATTTTCACCATTGACGGGGGCGATTCGCGCCCTGGCCATGGATGCCGTCCAACAGGCCAATTCTGGCCACCCCGGCGCGCCGATGGGCATGGCCGAAATCGCCGAAGTGCTCTGGCGTCGCCAGCTGCGCCACAACCCGGCCAACCCGCACTGGCCGGATCGCGATCGCTTCGTGCTGTCGAACGGTCACGGCTCGATGCTGATCTACGCCCTGCTCCACCTGACCGGCTACGATCTTTCCATTGATGACCTGAAGAATTTCCGCCAGTTGCATGCCAGGACCCCGGGCCATCCGGAATATGGTTACACACCCGGCGTTGAAACAACCACTGGCCCGCTCGGCCAGGGCATCACCAATGCCGTCGGCTTCGCGCTGGCTGAAAAGGTGCTGGCTGCCGAGTTCAACAAGCCCGGCCACGAAATCGTCAATCACCACACCTACACCTTCCTCGGCGACGGTTGTCTGATGGAAGGCATTTCACACGAAGCCTGTTCATTGGCCGGCACCCTCGGCCTCGGCAAGCTGATCGCCTTCTGGGACGACAACGGCATCTCAATCGACGGCCACGTCGAGGGCTGGTTCACCGACGACACCCCGAAGCGTTTTGAAGCCTATGGTTGGCATGTTGTTGCGCACGTTGACGGCCATGATTCCGACGCCATTGAACGCGCCCTGCTCGCCGCCAAGGCAGTTACCGACAAGCCGAGCCTCATCTGCTGCAAGACGACCATCGGCATGGGCGCACCGAACAAGCAGGGGTCGCACGATTGCCACGGCGCGCCGCTCGGCAAGGACGAAATTGCGGCGGCCCGCGAATATATCGGCTGGAATCATCCGCCCTTCGTGACTCCCGACGACGTTTATGCCGCCTGGAACGGCAAGCCACGCGGCGCAACTTTCGAAGAAAACTGGAGCAACCGCTTCAAGGCTTACCAAGCTGCCTTCCCGGCCGAAGCCGCCGAGTTCGAGCGCCGCGTCATGAAGCGCGAACTGCCAGCCAACTGGGAAGCGACCAAGGCAGCTTACATCGCGAGCTGTCGCGAAAAGGCTGAGAACATTGCCACGCGCAAGGCGTCGCAAAACGCCATCGCCGCACTGGTCCCGGCCGTGCCGGAAATCTTCGGCGGCTCGGCTGATCTGGCCGGCTCCAACCTGACTTTCGTCAAGGGCAGCAAGGGCGTTACCCGTACGGAAGGCGGTAACTACTGCTACTACGGCGTCCGTGAATTTGGCATGACCGCCATTGCCAACGGCATCGCGCTGCACGGCGGCCTGGTGCCCTACACCGCCACCTTCCTGGTTTTCTCGGATTACGCCCGTAACGCGATCCGCATGGCGGCGCTGATGAAGCAACGCCAGATCATGGTTTATACCCATGACTCCATCGGTCTCGGCGAAGACGGCCCGACGCACCAGCCGGTCGAGCACATCCCCAGCCTGCGCATCATCCCGAATCTTGACGTCTGGCGCCCGGCCGATGCCACCGAAACGGCCATCGCCTGGACTGCTGCGGTCGACCGCCAAAATGGCCCCAGTTTATTGGCTCTCTCACGCCAGAACCTGCCGACTGTCACGCAAAAAATTTCCGATGCCGACATCGCCAAGGGTGGCTATGTGCTCTCCGAGTGCGCCGGCGAAGCACAAATCACCTTTATCGCTACCGGTTCCGAAATCAAGTTAGCGCTTGATTCACAAGCCGCACTGGCCAGCGAAGGCATTGCCAGCCGCGTCGTCTCGATGCCCTGCACCAATGTCTTTGACCGCCAGAGCGCTGAATACAAAGCAGCGGTACTCGGCTCTTGCAAGAAACGCATCGCCATCGAAGCCGCGCACCCGGATTTCTGGCGCAAGTATGTCGGCCTGCACGGCGCCGTGATCGGTATCGATCGCTTTGGCGAATCGGCCCCGGCTGGCCAGCTTTTCGAAATGTTCGGCTTCACTGTTGCCAACGTCGTCAAGACGACCAAGGCATTGCTGTCCTGATTCAAATTCAAACGAGGAGAAAACTCTCATGGCTATCAAGGTTGCTATTAACGGTTTTGGTCGTATCGGTCGCTGCACCCTGCGCGCGATCTGGGAACAGGGTCTGCAGAACGAATTCGACGTCGTCGCCATCAATGCGTCCGGCGACCTGAAGACCAACTCCCACCTGCTCAAGTACGACACCACGCACGGCCGTTTCACGACCCCGGTCGAAACCGATGGCGAAAACTGCATCATCATCGGCGGCAAGCGCATTGCTTTTTACAACACCAAGAACCCGAAGGACATCAACTGGGCCGAGCACGGCGTTGACGTACTGCTCGAGTGCACCGGTGCCTACACTTCCAAGGCCAAGGCCCAGGCGCTGCTTGAGCAAGGCGCCAAGCGCGTGCTGATCTCCGCCCCCGGCGGTGACGATGTCGATGCCACCATTGTTTTCGGCGTTAACGACAACCTGCTGACGCAAGCCATGACCGTTGTTTCCAACGCTTCATGCACCACCAACTGTCTGGCCCCGGTGGCCAAGGTGTTGTCCGACAACATCGGCATCAAGCAAGGCCTGATGACCACCATCCACGCCTACACCAACGACCAGGTGCTGGTTGACGTGCGCCACAAGGATCTGCGTCGCGCCCGTGCCGGCGCCCAGAACATCATCCCGACCAAGACCGGCGCTGCCGCTGCCGTCGGCCTGGTGCTGCCGCAACTCAAGGGCAAGGTTGATGGTTTCGCCCTGCGCGTGCCGACCCTCAACGTCTCGCTGGTCGACCTGACGTTCACCGCCGAGCGTCCGACCTCCAAGGATGAAATCAACCAGCTGATGAGCGATGCTGCCAATGGCCCGCTCAAGGGCGTGCTGGCGGTCAACAACGATCCGCTGGTTTCCTCCGACTTCAACCACACCACCGTCTCTTCGACCTTCGATGCGACGCAGACGCGGGTTATTGACGGCAACCTGGTCAAAGTGCTGGCCTGGTACGACAACGAGTGGGGATACTCCTGCCGCATGCTGGATGCCGCGCGTGCCTGGATGAACGCCAAGTAAGCGGTTTGTTTCAAGAGGGGGCCGCAAGGCCCCTTTTGCTTCTCCCCAACAAACTTTCGGAGGAATCAAGATGCTCAAAGCACGTCAAATTACCTTCATCACTTTGCTCACCATCGCTTGCGGCTCCGCCATCGCTCAGGATAGCGAGAAGAAGGCCGATGCCCCCGCCGCCAGCGCGGAACCCGCCGCACCGGTCATCGTTGGCAACCCGCCCGCCGATTCACCATTCGGTAAACTAAAAATTGGCATGACCTACGATGAAGCCATCGCCATCGTAGGCAAGCCAAGCAGCGAAAGCAGCTGGTGCACCGGGAAACAGCACATCCCGTTCTATTTCGGCAACGACAAGGGCCGCGCTCAAGCCATCTTCAAGGGCATGGGCAAGCTTGAGTTCAACGCCAGCGTAACCTTGCTGCCATTCCGCATCTGCAAGGGCAGCACGCCGCTTGATCTGGTTTATGTCGAATACAACCCGGAAACCACTGCGGAAGCGCCCAAGTAAGCTTTGAAAGCACACGACCGATCCATGCCTCTTCGTCTTGCCATCAACGGCTACGGCCGTATCGGTCGCTGTTTCCTGCGCGCGCTACTGGAATCTCCGGTAGCGCACAATCTTCAGGTGGTTGCCATCAATGAGCCGGCCAACCTGGAAAGCATGGCCTACCTCACTCGCTACGACTCGACCCATGGCCGTTTCCCTGGCCAAGTTGATTTCGGCGATGGCCAGCTACTGGTCGATGGACGACCGATTAGCGTCAGCCATGCCCGCACTCCGGAAGAAGTCGATTGGCGGGCGTTGGAGATCGACCTGATCGTCGAATCCTCAGGTTATTACGGTCGACGGCCAGAATTGACCAGATTTTTGGAAGCCGGTTGCCCGCGCCTGTTACTTTCGCACCCCGGCTTCAGCGCCAGCGATGTCGATGCCACCATCGTCAACGGCATCAACCAGCACACACTGACCGGCAACGAACGTCTGGTTTCCGCCGCCTCGTGCACAACCAACGCCATCGTCCCGATCCTCGATTTGCTCGACCGCGAAGTCGGCGTCGAGCAGGCCCTGCTCACCACGCTGCATTCGGTGATGAACGACCAGCCTTTGATCGACGGCTATCACCACGATGACCTGCGCCGCACCCGCTCTGCCATGCAGTCGATCATCCCGGTATCGACCGGGCTGGCGCGCGGCGTCGAGCGCCTGTTGCCACAATTGACTGGTCGCGTGCAGGCCAAGGCGATTCGCGTCCCGACGCTGAATGTCTCGGCCATTGACCTGACCATCAGCACGCAACGCCCGGTTTCCGCCGGCGAAATCAACGCCCTGCTCGCCGATGCGGCACAAGGCCCGCTGGCCAGGCTGATCGCTTACTCCGAGGCGGCGCACGCCTCGATCGATTTCAATCACGACCCGCATTCGGCCATCATTGATGGCAGTCAGACACGAACCAGCGGGCCTCACCTGGTCAACCTCTTCGTCTGGTTCGACAACGAATGGGGCTTTGCCAACCGAATGCTAGAAGTGGCCGACTACTGGTCACAACGCTGGACGCAAGAATCCTGTTAATTCAATAATCTTGGGAGCAATCATGAACGTTATCAAACTCACCGATCTCGACCTTTCCGGCAAACGCGTCTTCATCCGCGCCGACCTCAACGTGCCACAGGACGAAGCCGGCAATATCACCGAAGACACCCGCATCCGCGCTTCGCTACCGTCAATCAAATACTGCCTGGAAAAAGGCGCAGCAGTGATGGTCACCTCGCACCTCGGCCGTCCGACCGAAGGCGAACTACGCCACGAAGACAGCCTGACGCCGGTTGCCGTGCGCCTTGGCCAGATGTTGCATGTGCCCGTGCGCCTGATTACCGACTGGGTCGACGGCGGTTTTGAAGTCAAGCCGGGCGAAGTCGTTCTGCTCGAAAACTGCCGCGTCAATAAGGGCGAGAAGAAGAACAACGACGAACTGGCTCAGAAGATGGCAAAACTCTGCGATGTTTATGTCAATGACGCCTTCGGTACCGCTCACCGCGCCGAAGCCACCACGCATGGCATCGCCAAATATGCCCCGGTAGCCTGCGCCGGCATGCTGATGGGTGCTGAAATCGATGCCCTGACCAAAGCCCTGACCAACCCGAAGCGCCCGCTGGTCGCCATCGTTGGCGGTTCCAAAGTCTCCTCCAAGCTGACCATCCTCAAATCACTGGCCGGCAAGGTTGATCAGTTGATCGTTGGCGGCGGCATTGCCAACACCTTCCTGCTCGCCGACGGCAAACGTATCGGTCACTCGCTGGCCGAAGCCGATCTGGTCAAGGAAGCCCACGCCATCATGGACATCATGAAGGAACG
>CAXYZX010000115.1:0-8617 GCA_964293845.1 uncultured Dechloromonas sp. | reverse complement strand
GCCGAGCTTACTTTTCATCAGGTATTTCCACACAAAAATGCGCTCCAAACTCACTAGGCTGAAGCACTACACTGCCCCCCATTGCCCGCACCAATTCGCGAACAATCGACAAGCCAACACCACTTCCCTTGCGTGGCAAGGGTGCCAGGCGTCGCCCCTGAACGAAGGGGTCAAATATCCGCTGCGCGTCTTCGTCGGCGACGCCTGGCCCATGATCAATGCATTCGATGCACAGTACATTCTGTTCGTGAGTCGCTTTCAGCAAAATTTCGCCAGACTCCAGGCTGAAATCAACCGCGTTGGACAGCAGGTTATCGAGCACGATGGAGATTTTTTCGCCATCCAGCATGAGCTTTTCATTGGGTGCGTCGACTACAACGTGAAGATGACGAGCCTGTATCTGCAGCTCACGACGCTGCACGGCCTCATTCAAGAGCTTGTTCAAATCGTTCAATGTGGGTCGCAAACGACGTGCTTCGAAAGCCGCGGCATTAAGGCTCAGCAGACTCTCAATCTGTTGCTGCAACCCCAGGACGTTGTGCTGGAGTATTTCCACAACCTCGCGCTGACTTTCGCTCAAGGTCCCCGGAACCTCCTCCTGAAGCAGCGAAACCCCCTCGCGCAGTGCAGTTAATGGTGTCTTCAACTCATGCGAGACATGGCGCAAGGAACGCTCACGATCTGATTCGAGCCCAGAGAGGCGAGTACGCAACCAGTCGAGACGGCGCCCAACCTGACGCAAATCTGCCGGCCCGCCAACAACGATAGACTCATCAAAACGACTCGCCCCAAGCTTGGCAATTGCCTGATCAAGCTGCCGTACCGGACGCACCAGCCACCACCCCATGCCCAGAGCAACCAGCATCGCGCCGGCCAGTGCCAACCCCATCAGACCACCGAGCCGCAGACGATGCGTCTCCAATTCATCCAGCACCTGTTTGCTCTGCGCCTCTATCCTGCGCTGACTGGCTTGTCGCAACAAATCATTCAGTTCAAACAGGCGATCCAACAAGGGGGCCAGTTCGGCATTGCTGATCCGCCTCTCCAAGCCGCTGCGCAAAGCCTCTGCCACCATCCGCCAACCACCAAGCAAGGGCGACAGGCGTTTTCCGCTCTGCACTTCAAGGGTATCTACCAAAGCCAGGGATTGCACCAAGTGCTCATCAAAGCGCTGCCGGAAAGCCGGATCGTCAAGCACCAGATATTGCCGGGCACTACGCTCAATATCTATGGTGCGCTCATCCAGCTCCTGGATAGATGCTGTCAGCTGCAGGGCGTATTCACTGCTCGTCCGGCTTTGTTCGAGCAGTCGCTCAAGAAGGAGCCAACCATTCAAGGCGGCGCCTCCCAGAAACAGGACAATCAGGGCAAAACCAGTGAGCATCCCTTGACGGAATGAAACTCGAATCATGAAATCAATTTTCCGGAAAATTCCAGTGTAGACCGCAACAGTTCAAACCCCAGCCTTTCCAGCAATATCAAAAACAAAAAAACAAACATAAAAATCAATGAGTTGAATACATTGTCGCCATTATGCGACAAGCCACCACCCCAACTCCAGCCTGCTCATCAGAAAATGAAAAAATACCTGTCGCTATTTCACGACACGATGGTGAGAGCAATTTCTTGTCGGATATACTCCAGCACACTTAATACATTGTTTTTAAGACTTAAATAATTACTGGCATGGATATCGCATTGAGATTCGGAATTTTGATGACAACCAAAGGAAACACCATGTTCTCCAAACCCAACATCCTCAATCGCAATGACAATATTTCCGGCAAAGATGGACGCAGCCTGAGCACGCCAAACAACGCCCCCCCTTCGTCATCGAGTGATCTCTCTCCACGTTCAACGCCGGCCTTAGTCAATCCGTCCCAACCGCTTCCCCTCGCACCCGCAAGCAATCAGGTTATCAGCGAGATTCCCAGCGGGGCACGCCTGATCGTTGGCCCTGACGTGAAGTTGAAGGGTGCTGAGATTCTGGACTGTGACACACTGGTAGTTGAAGGCCGAGTTGAGGCGACAATGGATAGTCGCGTCATCCGCATAGCCGAACATGGTTCCTTTGCCGGCAAGGTAAGCATCGACATCGCCGAAATTCACGGCCATTTCGAAGGCGATCTCACCGCCAGGACACAATTGATTATTCACGCTACCGGACGAGTAAGCGGTAAAATTCGGTATGGGAAACTGGTCATCGACGAAGGTGGTGAACTTTGTGGTGACATTAACGCTCTATCTGCAGAAAATCTAACACCGCAGCGCCAGAATCGTGAAACCCTGCCGAGTCTCAACCCCATCGCTGGTTGAATACCGACGTCTAACAAAGCCAAATCATTCCATGCTCATTTCACCCAGCGCTCTATCACATTCTGGCCAGACTGCAACGGTTTCCGTCACGCAGCTGTCATTGCCTGTCAACCATGGTGGCTTGCTGGTTCGGCCGACAGCAAGCCACCGCGAAGAAAATGCCTGCAATGAACTGGTGCGCCGCATGTATGCCTGGCGCGGCTACCTGACCGAACCAGCGAGCACTCATTTGTCACACGACCGCCTCACCCTGGCCGCGTGGCGTGATGGCGAGTTGGCAGCTACCCTGACCCTGTCACGCGACAATGGAAGCAATCTCTTGGCCGAAGCACTTTATCCGACAGAGATTGCCGACCTGCGAAGCAAGGAACGCGTAATTTGTGAATACTCGCGCCTCGCCATCGATCCGGTTACCAGTTCAACCCAGCTTATGGAACATTTTTTCCGTATGGCCTATGACCTCGCAAAATCCCATTTTTTGGCAAAAGATGCGATCGTCGAAATCAACCCACGGCATAGACGCTTCTACGAGCGTGAAATCGGATTTACCGAGTTAGGTCCTCTTCGCGTCTGCCCACGGGTAGACGCCCCTGCCTTACTTTTGTATCGCGACATGGAACAGCCCCACAAGGCTAGACTCCGGGCTTCCCGCACCCATCTTCAGCTACCTGACTTGCCAGTCGCCAGGCATCCAATCACGCCCTGAGTCGTTTATCGATGTCCGACACCACAGTTCTTGGGTAAACTGTTTCACTTTATTCGCCCTACCCGAGAACCCATGGCCCAATATGTGATGTCAATGCTCCGCGTGAGCAAGATCGTGCCGCCCAAGCGGCAGATCATCAAGGATATTTCCCTCTCCTTCTTCCCTGGCGCCAAGATCGGGCTACTCGGCTTGAACGGTTCCGGCAAATCGACCGTGCTGCGCATCATGGCCGGGGTCGATAAGGAATACGACGGTGAAGTCCAGCATCTGGCTGGCGTATCCATCGGCTATCTGCCACAGGAGCCGCAGCTTGATGCGGCCAAAACCGTCAAGGAAGAAGTCGAGTCCGCCCTTGGCGAAGTGATGCAGGCGCAGACCAAGCTTGAAGCTGTCTATGCCGCCTACGCCGAAGAAGATGCCGATTTCGACAAGCTGGCCGAAGAACAGGCTCGCCTCGAAGCGATCATCGCCACTGCCGGCTCCGACACCGAAGCGCAAATGGAACTGGCCGCCGACGCCCTGCGCCTGCCGCCCTGGGATGCCGTCATCGGTGTTCTCTCCGGCGGTGAAAAACGCCGCGTCGCGCTGTGCAAGCTGCTGCTGGCCAAGCCCGATATGCTGCTGCTCGACGAACCGACCAACCACCTCGACGCCGAATCGGTCGAATGGCTGGAACAGTTCCTCGTCCGCTTCCCGGGCACCGTCGTCGCCGTCACCCACGACCGCTACTTCCTCGACAACGCCGCCGAGTGGATCCTCGAACTCGACCGCGGCCACGGCATTCCATACAAGGGCAACTACTCGAGCTGGCTGGAGCAGAAGGAAACCCGCCTGGAAACCGAGAACAAGCAGATCGACGCCCACATGAAGGCGATGAAGCAGGAACTCGAATGGGTGCGCTCCAACCCGAAAGCCCGTCAGGCCAAGTCAAAATCACGCCTCTCGCGCTTTGAAGAGTTGTCGAGCCAGGAATATCAGAAACGCAACGAAACACAGGAGATCTTCATTCCGGTTGGCGAGCGTCTGGGCGGCAAGGTCATCGAGTTCGCCGGCGTCACCAAGTCTTTCGGCGACAAGCTGTTGATGGACAACGTCAGCTTCACCATCCCGCCCGGAGCCATCGTCGGCATCATCGGCCCGAACGGTGCCGGCAAATCAACACTGTTCAAGATGATCACCGGCCAGCAGCAGCCCGATTCCGGTACGGTCGACATCGGTCCGACGGTGAAAATGGCCTACGTTGATCAGTCGCGCGATTGTCTGGATGGCTCGAAGACGGTGTTCGAGGAACTGGCTCAGGGCAGCGACATCCTGCAGATCGGCAAATTCGAAATGCCGTCACGCGCCTACATCGGCCGCTTCAACTTCAAGGGCGCCGATCAGGGCAAGCAGGTTGGCAACCTGTCTGGTGGTGAACGCGGTCGTTTGCATCTAGCCAAAACGCTGATGACTGGCGGCAATGTGTTGCTGCTTGACGAACCATCCAACGACCTTGATGTAGAAACCCTGCGCGCGCTTGAAGATGCGTTGCTCGAATTCCCCGGTTGCGCAATGGTCATCTCGCACGACCGCTGGTTCCTCGACCGCATCTGTACACACATTCTGGCGGCTGAAGGTGAATCGCAGTGGAACTTCTTCACCGGCAACTTCCAGGAATACGAAGAAGACAAGAAGAAGCGTCTAGGCGAAGAAGGTGCCAAGCCGAAGCGCATCCGCTACAAGCCGATCACGCGCTGATTATTTAGTTGTAGACGGCAAAACGGGCGCCGCATGGCGCCCGTCCTTTTTTGCACCCCGCCAAAACGAGGTGCGGAAAAACTTAGTGCTTCAGATTAGCAGAAAAAACTTCTTTTGTTTTTGCTGAAAATTGAAAGTCGGCAAAAGCGCGGTCGATCTGTGCTTCGTTGCGGCCTTCGGAATGATCTTCAAAACAGATACCGATTACCTTGCCGTTCGCGGCCAGGGTCTGGAAGGCAAAGCGCCAGCGTTGGGCTTCTGCCAGACGCTCACGCAGTTCGGCTTCGTTGGAAATCGTAATGCCAGCATCCTTGAGTGAATCAAGAAACTGGTCAAAGGATTCTGTGCTCAAACTACCCATTTGTCTCTCCGTTTTCAGTGCGGTGTTAAATCACCATGAGCCTAATAACGACACACTTTCGATTCGGTTGACACGAAAGTCGTAGTTCAATGAATGCGATAATTCAAGCCTTATGAAAAAGCAAAACGTTCCCGTTGCCATTCCGGAGATTCGCCCCGGACAATCCATCGAGTTGCTCAAAGAGCTGCATATCCTGACACGCGATGGCAAGCTCAATCAGGACACGCGGCGCAAGCTGAAGCAGGTTTATCACCTCTACCAGTTTATCGAGCCGCTACTGGCCGATGCGCACAGCCTGGCCGACCATGGTGCCGGCAAGTCCTACCTTGGCTTCATTCTTTATGACCTGTTTTTCAAGGAACGCGAGGCGGGCCACATCTACGGTATAGAAACGCGCAAGGATCTGGTTGAAAAATCGCGCGAACTGGCCGAGCGACTAGGCTTCAAGCGCATGAGCTTCCTCGACGTGACGGTCGAAGAGTCAACTCACTCAAGCGCCCTGCCGGAGCAGATTGATGTAGTCACTGCCTTGCACGCCTGCAACACGGCGACTGACGATGCCATCCGTTTTGCGCTGACCAAGAACGCAAAACATATCGTGCTCGTCCCCTGTTGCCAGGCTGAAGTCGCCGCCACCATGCGTGCCTGCAAAAGTGAGTCGCTGGGTAAAACAGCTCTTTCCGAACTGTGGCGCCACCCGATTCACACTCGCGAACTGGGTAGCCACCTGACCAACGTTTTGCGCTGCCTGCTGCTTGAAGCCCACGGCTATCAAGTCACCGTCACCGAACTGGTTGGCTGGGAACACTCGATGAAGAACGAACTGATCATCGCCACAAAATCAGGCGCAAAATCCGGTCGACCGCAACAGATTGCCCGCGAACGCGCTGAAGCTATCCTGCGCGAATTCAATATTGAAGAACTTGCTCCACGTTTTACGTACTAAGGCGCCATGACCCGCCCCCATCACCCTCTCGAACTACTCGCGCCGGCCAAGAATGCTGATTTCGGCATTGAAGCCATCAAGCATGGCGCCGATGCCGTCTATATTGGCGGCCCGTCCTTCGGTGCCCGCTATGGCGCCGGCAATACCATCGCCGACATCGCCCGCCTGAGTGCCTTTGCCCACCGCTACCACGCCAAGGTTTTCGTCGCCCTCAACACCATCCTGCGCGATGATGAACTCGAGGGAGCTCGCCTGCTCACTTGGGAAATGTATGAAGCCGGCGCCGATGCGCTGATCATCCAGGACATGGGCCTGCTTGAGCTTGATCTGCCGCCGATCCAGCTGCACGCGAGCACGCAGACCGACAACCGCAACCCGGCCAAGGTCAAATTTCTCGAAGATGCCGGTTTCTCGCAGGTTGTTCTGGCACGCGAAATGTCGCTCAAAGAAGTCGCCGAAGTTGCTGCGCAAACCAATGTCGCGCTTGAATACTTTGTTCATGGCGCACTTTGTGTTGCCTTCAGCGGCCAGTGTTTCATCAGTCATGCTCATACCGGGCGCAGCGCCAACCGTGGCGAGTGTTCGCAAGCCTGTCGCCTGCCCTACACCCTGATCGATGACAAAGGCAAAACCATCGCCGAGAACCAGCACCTGCTGTCGATGAAGGACAACAACCAGAGCGAGAACATCCTCGCCCTGGCGCGCGCTGGCGTCAGTTCGTTCAAGATCGAAGGGCGGCTGAAAGATCTCAGCTACGTCAAGAATATAACTGCGCATTACCGCAGGCTGCTCGACGAGGTAATCGCCGAAAACCCGGAATTCAGCCGGGCATCCAGCGGCCACTGCACTTACAGCTTCACCCCGCAACCGGACAAAACCTATAACAGGGGCTATACCGACTATTTCGCCAACGACCGTCAGGACGATATCGGCGCTTTTGACTCCCCGGCTTTTGTTGGCGAATTAATCGGCGAAGTCAGCGAAATTGGCGATGGCTGGTTCAAGGTGACTGCGGAGCAGCAATTCAACAATGGCGATGGCGTCTGTTTTTATGACAGCCACGGCGAAGTGCTTGGCATGCGCATCAATCGTGCCGACGGCAAAACCTTGTATCCGGCTGAAATACCGGAAGCACTCACTGAAGGCGCCACTCTCTTCCGCAATCGTGACCAGGAGTTTGAACGCTCGCTGGAAAAAGAATCGGCTGAGCGTTACATTTCAGTGACCCCCGTGTTCAGCGAAACCGACGACGGCTTCACATTGAACCTGACTGACGAAGATGGCATAACTGTTGCGGTCGACCTGCCACATGGCAAGGAAATTGCCAAAAACGGTGAACGGGCGCTGGCAAGCCTACAGGAGCAACTGGGCAAATTCGGCAACACGATGTTCGCCGCCCAGCCAGTCCAACTTCAGCTGTCGCAAGCCTACTTTCTACCGACCAGCGCGGTGAACGCTTTGCGCCGTGAGGCGACTGAAAAACTGGCGGCCGCCCGCCTCGCTGCGCACCCGCGCCCACCGCGCGCCAAACCAGCCAGCCACCCGATACCATACCCACAAGATGAACTGACCTATCTCGGCAATGTATTCAACGCCAAGGCCCGCCAGTTCTACGAAAAGCACGGCGTCAAACTGATTGCCGAGGCCTATGAAGCGAATCAGGAAAAAGGCATGGTCTCGTTGATGATCACCCGCCACTGCCTGCGCTACAGCTTCAATCTCTGCCCGAAAGAGGTCAAACACCTCAAGCCCGACCCGATGACCCTGGTCAACGGCAGCGAAAAACTGATCCTGAAATTCGACTGCAAGGCCTGCGAAATGCATGTCATAGGAAAAATGAAAAAGGGCGTCAAGCTGAATCTGGGAACAATCCGACCGGCCGCTGTTTCAAGCAGTTAGTTGTTGATAGGCGGGTAACAAGGTATAGGAGCCGTTCCAGAAGATTGCGCTCCGGCAAATTTTCGACCGATATTGGGGCAACCAAAGGAATCCATAAGCTGTGCAAGGGTTACCGGAAATAGCCATGACCATAGGCTCATCTCTCAGCAGCGGAAAAAACGGGTAGCATAAAACCTGACCTTTGAAAAACAGATACAAAGGCAATCTCGGAGGGAGAGTGGATGCCAACTACACAACCTGAGACGCCGAAGAAGAACCTGCTTCTGGCGGCATTGCCTTTGGCAGACTACTTGCGACTGGAACTTGAGCTCGAGAAGGTGAGTTTGTCTGCCGGAGAGGTGATCCATGAAGCCGGCGAGGTGCTGGATTTTCTCTATTTCCCTGTCAGCTGCATCATTTCACTAAGGTCTAAAACCCAGGGTGGCGCCAGTTCGGAACTCGCCATCGTTGGCAAGGATGGCGTGGTTGGAGTCTCAGCGGTACTTGGCGGGGCGAGGTCGGTACATCAGGCGGTTGCAAAAAGTGCCGGCCATGCCTACCGGATTGGCATCGAACAGATGCGCAGCGAGCTTGATCAAGGGGGGGCGCTGCTGCGCATTGCCCTTCGCTATGTGCAGGCTCTGCTGATCCAGATTGGACAGAATGCCGCCGC
>CAXYZX010000114.1:0-8668 GCA_964293845.1 uncultured Dechloromonas sp. | reverse complement strand
ACTGAGCGCCAGACATCACTCAGCAGATCCATCGTGACTTCACGATTGATCTGCTCATCCTCAACCAGCAAGATGCGCAGATCAGAAAAGTCGCGCTGCAGCAGGGATTCGGCCGAGTCATCGCGAGCCGGTGCCACACTGGCTGCAGCCCCTTGGCCGATCTTCAGGCACACCGTAAACCAGAAAGTACTGCCCAAACCCGGCGTACTTTCCGCCCCTGCTTCGCCGCCCATCAAGCCGACCAGCTTGCGCGTAATCGCCAGACCCAGGCCAGTGCCGCCATATTTACGCGTGATGGAGTTGTCCGCCTGTTCAAAACTCGCAAAAAGACGGCTCATGTCCTCGGGCGCGATGCCTATCCCGGTATCCTGGACCTCGAAGCGGAGCGTAACGCTATTTGTATTCGCCGCTGACAACTGGCAACGCAGTGTCACGCTGCCACTGTCGGTAAACTTGATGGCGTTGGTGGCGTAATTGAGCAAAGCTTGCTGCAGACGCGTCTGGTCTCCAAGCACACGACAGGAGAGCGCCTCGCATTCAACGAGCAGTTTCAATTTTTTGGCATGAACCCGGTCATGGAGCATGGAAACGACATTAGCCATAAGCGCCCCGACGTTGACCTCGGCCTCTTCAAGGGTGAACTTGCCGGCCTCAATTTTTGACAAATCAAGGATGGCATTGATGATTTCCAGAAGATGCTCGCCAGCAACATCCACTTTATCGAGACGCTCTGCCTGCTGAGCACTAACTCCCGAGCGCCGGATCAGGTAAGCCATGCCGGTGATGGCGTTAAGCGGGGTACGTATTTCATGGCTCATGTTGGCGATAAAGGCGCTCTTGGCCACATTGGCCGCCTCAGCCGCCAGTTTTGCCTCAGACAAATCACGGGTTCGCTCGGCAACTAGATCCTCAAGATGCTGACGGTAGCCGGCCAGTTCGGCCTCAACCCGTTTGCGCTCCGAGATGTCGCGGGTCACGGCAAGCTGAACCACCTGACCACCCAGTCTCAAGGGAACCGCATGGGTTTCCACCCAGCGTCGCGTACCCTTGAGTCCAAGAATTTCAAACTCCTGCACGCGACTCGCTCCCGCGATAACTTCACGATGCATAGCCTCAAACAGTGCACGGTGTTCAGGTACGATCAGCTTGACGACCGGCTGCCCGGCCACGGCCATCAGTTCTTCCACCTCTATCATCATCAGGCCGGCCGGATTCATTTGCCGCAAACAACCGTCGCCATCAACAATCTTGATGCACTCTGGCTCGGCCTCAATGATCGCCCTGAGCCGTGCTTCGCTCTCCGCCCGATCCGCCTCGGCGACCTTGCGCTGGTTGTCCGTCGCCAGCAAACGTGAGCGCATTTCCATAAGCCAGCCAAACACGCTGTCTTTCGGTACCTCCCGCGATGCATCAAGACTGGAAAAATCCCCACTGCCCAAACGCGAAATATAGCCATGCAATTCGTCAACCGAACCACCCAGCGTTGCATGTAATGTGCGATAAATTTGCCAGAGCAGGAATAGCAGCAACAAGCTACACAAGACAAAAAGGCCGCGTAACAGCGCTGCACTGTTTTCCGCAACATGAACAGAATTCAGCGTGCGCTGCTCACTCATTTCGTTGAACTCGGCAATCGGCCGCATGATGCTCGCCTTGGCCTTGTGATAGGCGACGTCATGAAGCATCAAGCGGGCCTGCTCCCGACTTGCCATATCTAGTGGCTGAGCAGCCTCAAGCAGCTGCATAGCGGCAAATTCGGTTCGTGTCAGATCATCCGAATTGCCCTTGGCCTCAGCCAATTTTGCAAACTCTGCATCACTGAATGACGCCCTCCGCATCAAATCGAGCAAGGCTATCGGCGGCCCGGCTGGCCGCGGGCGCTGATCATCGGCCAACACCAGATCCCAATAAACATTGTGGTAACTCAGTGGCCGTGGCTTGCTGCCATCCCGAATCCCCAGAATTTCTTCATAGTGCCTTTTATAGGCAGGGTCGCCGGTTACGATGTAACTGCGCACCATACGCGTCAGATCGTCGGAAGACTGGCGCAACTCGCTGGCCAACTTCAGTGACAGGTTGCGCAAATCATTGGCCTGATCAATCTGTTTTTCGGCGCGAACGTAGAGAACAAAGGAAACGACAAAGATGGCAAAGACAATCAGTGTCAGCCATAGACAGCGATGAAAACGAGATAACGCGGCGTTGCTTGAGATCATGAAATTCCGAGGCTACTTTTATTGGCCAAGCGCACGGATAGTAGCGGAGTCACCTTAATCCTGAAAGGCCAAAGCCGGGTCAGCGCCGCTCAACACGAAACTCCAGCCGGTTGCCTTGTGCATCAAACCCACTTCCTTTCCAGGCGCGGCAACTTATCGCTTCCCAGTGAAAGCTGATTTCCCGGCCATCACTGCACAGCGCCTGACCTTGACCGACCTCCCCGGCGCAACTGCCAGGATTGGGCGATTGCTTTGGCGGCGAAGCCTGACCATCGCAAGTCAGACGCCTTTCAGTATCCATCAGCAAAAAACGCCCACCACCGCTATTGGCCGGATAAGCGTTGCCGCGCATCTCACCCGCCACATCGCTCAAGCTGCCGCGTGCCTGATAGCCAAAGGCACAGCTTGCAAGCAGCAGAGGCAGAAAAAGGCTACTGAATAAGGGTTTGTACATAAGGCAGAGTCAGCGTTTTCAGGGATAATCGACATTTTTACACCACATTCGACGCCGACGTGAATCCGCATCTCGCCCAACTCCAGCCCTACCCCTTCGAAAAGCTGCGCGCCCTGTTCGCCGGCGTCACGCCCAACCCCCAATACAAAGAAATCAAGCTTTCCATCGGTGAACCGCAACACCCTACGCCGCCCTTCATCATGGATGCATTGGCCAAGAATCTGAAGGGCCTGGCCAACTATCCAACGACAGCGGGTGTGCCGGCTTTGCGCCAGGCGATTGCCGACTGGTGCCAGCGCCGCTACAGCCTGGCACTTGATCCGGAAACTGAAATCCTCCCGGTCAACGGCTCACGCGAGGCACTTTTTTCGTTTGCGCAAACGGTGATCAATCCGAGTCGTGGGCACGTACCACTGGTAGTCAGCCCCAACCCGTTCTATCAGATCTACGAGGGCGCCGCCTACCTGTCGGGCGCGGAGCCGCGCTTTTTGAACAATTTGCCAGACAACGATTTCGCTTTCGATTACGCGGCACTATCCGAAGATGAATGGGCGCGCGTTCAATTGTTCTACGTCTGCTCGCCGGGCAACCCGACCGGCAAGGTGCTGTCGCTGGCTGACTGGAAGACGCTGTTCGCGCTCTCCGACAAATACGGTTTCATCATCGCTTCCGACGAGTGCTATTCGGAAATTTTCTTCGACGAAGCCAACCCGCCAATCGGTGGCTTGCAGGCCGCCAAGTTGCTTGGTCGCACGAATGAACGGCTGGTGATGTTCTCCAGCCTGTCGAAGCGCTCCAACGTGCCCGGCATGCGCTCCGGATTTGTCGCTGGCGACGCTGAAATCCTGAAAAAATTCCTGCTGTACCGTACTTACCACGGCTGCGCGCTGTCTCCCCCGGTACAGGCTGCCTCGATTGCCGCCTGGAACGATGAAGCGCACGTTCTCGACAATCGCCACCAATACCGCGCAAAGTTTGCCGCCGTCACGCCACTGATTGCCGAAGTACTGGGCACCGCCATGCCGGATGCCAGTTTCTATCTGTGGGCCAAAACGCCGATTGCAGATACCGAATTCGCCCGTGGCCTGCTCGAACACTATAATGTTGTAGTCCTGCCCGGCAGCTTTCTGGCGCGCGAAGTTGGCGGCGTCAATCCGGGCAAAAACTTCATCCGCATCGCCTTGGTCGCTTCGCTGGACGAGTGCCTCGATGCCGCCAGCCGTATCCGTCAATTTGCCCAACAACTTTAATCAGAGAGATTACCCATGACGCATCCCCTGCAAACCATCATCGACGAACTCTGGGAACAACGCACCGAGTTGTCCCCGCAATCCCCGGTCGACACCATTGCTGCCATCAACCAAGTGGTTGGCATGCTCGATACCGGCGCCCTGCGCGTCGCTGAAAAGATCAACGGTGACTGGGTCACCCATCAGTGGGTCAAGAAGGCCGTGCTGCTCTCCTTCCGCGTGCGCGACAACCGCGTTCAGGAAGCCGGCGACATCCGCTTCTACGACAAGGTCGACACCAAGTTCGAAGGCTGGAGCGAAGTGCAATTCCGCCAGGGCGGCTTCCGCGTCGTGCCGGGCACCATCGTCCGCAAGGGCTCGTACGTGGCCAAGAACGCCGTGCTGATGCCGTCGTTTGTGAATATCGGCGCCTATGTTGATGAAGCCACCATGGTCGACACCTGGGTTACCGTCGGTTCCTGCGCCCAGATCGGTAAAAACGTGCACCTCTCGGGTGGCGTCGGCATCGGCGGCGTGCTGGAGCCGCTGCAGGCCAACCCGACCATCATCGAAGACAACTGCTTCATCGGCGCCCGTTCGGAAGTCGTCGAAGGCGTCATCATCGGCGAGAACTCGGTCCTTTCCATGGGCGTTTACATCGGCCAGAGCACGCCAATCTACGATCGCGAAACCGGTGAAGTCACCTACGGCCGCGTGCCGCCAGGCTCCGTCGTGATCAGCGGCACCTTGCCGAAGGCCAATGGCGCCTACAGCCTGTATGCTGCAATCATCGTCAAGAAGGTAGACGCGCAGACCCGCTCGAAGACCAGTATCAACGAACTGCTGCGCCCGTAGTCAAACCACCCCGCGAAGGTCTTGTCATGATTCTCGACAAACTGTTCTTGTTGATGTCGGAAAAGCAGGCTTCGGATATTTTCATCTCCGCTGGCGCGCCTATCCACATCAAGATCCAGGGTAACACCCTGCCGGTCAACCAGCAGGTCATGTTGCCCGACATGATTGACAAGATCGCTCACGAACTGATGTCACTAGAGCAGGCCAAAGCTTTCGAGGCCAGCAACGAAATGAATCTCTCGTTCGGTGTGCCGCAAGTCGGCAACTTCCGGGTCAATATTTTCCGCCAGCGCGGCACCATCAGTATCGTTGTCCGCTTTATTCTGGGAAATATTCCGGAACTGGGCAGCCTTGGTCTGCCCACCGTGCTGGCCGATCTGATCATGGAAAAACGGGGATTGATCCTGATTGTCGGCGCCACCGGCTCAGGCAAGTCAACAACCATTGCCTCCATGCTTGATTACCGCAACAGTAACCGCTCCGGACATATTTTGACGGTTGAAGACCCAATCGAATTCCTCTTCAAGCACAAAAAATCCATCGTCAATCAGCGCGAAATCGGCATGGATACGGTCGACTGGCAATCAGCACTAAAAAATGCCATGCGCCAGGCGCCCGACTGCATTCTGATCGGTGAAATCCGCGACAAGGAAACCATGCAGGCGGCCATTTCCTACGCCCAGACTGGCCATCTCTGCCTGGCGACACTGCACGCCAACAACAGTTATCACGCACTGAACCGGATTATCAGTTTCTTCCCGATGGAGAATCGCCCGGCGCTCTTCCTTGATCTCGCTGTCTCACTGCGCGCCGTCATCTCGCAGCGTCTGGTCAAAAAGCCGGATGGCAAGCGGGTGCCAACCTGCGAAGTGATGCTCAATACCCGCCACGTTGCTGATCTGGTTGAGCGCGGCGAAGTTCAGGCAGTCAAGGATGCCATGGAGCAATCGATGGCCCCCGGTTCGCAGACTTTCGAGCAAGACCTTTTCCGCCTCTATCGCGAAGGCGTCATCACGCTGGACGAAGCACTGGCCAATGCCGACTCGCCAACCAATCTATCCTGGCTGATCAACAACTCCGACGCCAATTCCAACTCTTCCAACGAAGACAAGAAAATGGACCTGACCCTGGATTTTGACAGCACCAATGAAGCCGGCGCCTCCTTCAAGGAGTTTTCGCTGAGCCTTTCGGATTCCGATTAAGCCCCACCACTTATGCAAGATTCAACTTTTGAACTGGCCTGCCAGATTATGGCGCGCCCTTCGGTCACCCCGGATGATGCCGGCTGTTGTGACCTTTTCGCCGAACGCCTTGCGGCACTTGGTTTTACCATTGAATTCATCAAGCGCAATGGTGTAACCAATCTCTGGGCACGGCGCGGTAGCGCCAAACCCTTGTTCGTTTTTGCCGGCCACACCGATGTCGTGCCAACCGGCCCGCTGGAAAAATGGACCTCTCCCCCCTTTGCCCCGGAAGTCCGCGACGGCATGCTCTACGGGCGTGGCGCGGCCGACATGAAATCTTCGCTGGCGGCGGCGTTGACCGCAACAGAAGCCTTTATTGCGGCCAATCCCGAGCATTCCGGCTCCATTGCCTTCCTGCTCACCTCGGATGAAGAAGGCGATGCCACCGATGGCACCGTCGCCGTCGTCGAAGCGCTAAAAGCCCGTGGCGAGATGCTCGATTACTGCATCATCGGCGAACCAACCTCGGTCGATACGCTGGGCGACATGATCAAGAACGGTCGTCGTGGCTCGCTCTCCGGCAAACTGACGGTGAAGGGCATACAGTGCCATATCGCCTACCCGCATCTCGGCAAAAACCCCATCCATCTCGCCGCCCCGGCCATCGCCGAACTGGCCGCAACGGAATGGGATCAGGGCAACGAATACTTCCCGCCGACCACCTGGCAGATCTCCAATATTCACGGTGGTACTGGCGCAACCAATGTCATCCCCGGCAGCGTCGAGATCAAGTTCAATTTCAGGTTCTCGACCGCCAGCACGGTTGAAGGCCTGCAGCAACGCCTGCGCGGCGTCCTTGACCAGCATGGTCTGGAATACGACATCGAGTGGACGCTCGGCGCCCGCCCCTTCCTGACTGGCCGCGGCCCGCTAGCCGATGCCGCCAGTATTGCGATTCGCGACATTTGCGGCATCGAAACCGAACTCTCGACCACCGGCGGCACCTCGGACGGTCGTTTTATTGCCGAGATTTGCCAACAGTTGCTGGAGATCGGCCCGGTCAATGCCACCAGCCACAAAATCGACGAATGCATTGCGATTGATAGCCTGCCCAAACTTTCGGCCATCTACCGCCATATTCTAGGCACCCTGATCCGCCCATGACACCAGACATTACCAGCGAACTGATCACGGTTCGCGACCACCTGCGCTATGCCGTCAGCCGTTTCACCGCCGCCCGCCTGTTCTTCGGCCACGGCAGCGACAACGCTTGGGATGAAGCAGTCTATTTGACGCTGCACACGCTCAACCTGCCGCTCGACCGCCTTGAACCCTTCCTCGACGCCCGCCTGCTGCCCGACGAACGCACAGCACTGCTCGATATTTACCGGCGGCGCTGTGAAGAACGGTTGCCCGCCGCTTATCTGACCAACGAAGCCTGGCTCGGTGAGCATCGTTTCTATATTGATGATCGCGTCATCGTGCCGCGCTCCTTCATTGCCGAATTACTCGACGAGCAATTATCGCCGTGGATCGAAGATCCCTGGGCGATCCAGACTGCCCTCGATTTATGTACAGGTTCCGGTTGCCTGGCCATTCTTACCGCCCTCGCCTTCCCTGAAGCCCAGGTTGATGCGGTCGACCTGTCAAAAGACGCCATTTCTGTCGCCGAACGCAATGTCAGCGAATACGATCTGAACGACCGCGTCAGCCTCATTCATTCCGATGCTTTCAGCAGCCTCCATGGCAAGCGCTACGATCTGATCATCAGCAACCCGCCCTACGTTGATGCCGATTCGGTTAACCGACTACCACCGGAATATTTGCACGAACCAGAAATGGCCTTGGGTTCAGGCACGGATGGTCTGGATTTCACCCATATCATTCTGCGCGAGGCGCGCAAACACCTGACCGATGACGGATTGCTCGTCGTCGAGATCGGCCACAACCGCGATGCGCTGGAAGCCGCCTACCCCAATCTGCCATTCACCTGGCTGGAAACCAGCGCCGGCGATCAGTACGTTTTCATGCTGCACGCTGCTGATCTGGACTGAACTTTAAAAATTGTGGACGTAAAAAAGCCAGCGACTAGCGCTGGCTTTTTGCTGTTCGCCTGAAAGCTATTAAGCAGCTTTCTTGGCAGCCTTCGGTGCAGCAGCCTTGGCGGCTTCAACGGTAGCAACAACGCTGGCTTGAGCAACTTCGGTAGCTTGCTTGGCAGCCTTGTTCAGACCTTCGTAAGCTTCGTTGGCGGTCTTGATGGCAGACTTGACAGCAGCAACAGCGGCTTCAGAACCGGCCGGAGCAGAAGCCAGGGTCTTTTCAACCAGACCTTCAACATTGACCTTGGCGGTAGCAACTTGGGTTTCAACTTCCTTGGCCATCTTGTCTTTGGTCTCGGTAGCGATAGCGTACACATTGCGTGAGTAAGCCATGCCCTTTTCGATGGTCGGAGCAGCCAGTTCCTTCTGCATGCTGATGAAAGACTGGACATCCTTGGCGCCCATCAGTGCGGACAAGTTAGCGAAAGATGCTTCGATGAAGGAGCGTGAGGCACCCAGGTTAAGAGCAGCAAAACGCTCGATGCTGTCAAAAGCGGTGTTGCCGAAGAAGGAAACGGAATCGATACCGGCCTTGGCGAAATCTTGGGGCTTGTTCATGGTGGTTCTCCTGGAGAGTGATTGAATCGGGGTTGGGGTACTGTTTTCTTTTGCTGCACTGCAACATGAC
>CAXYZX010000113.1:0-8706 GCA_964293845.1 uncultured Dechloromonas sp. | reverse complement strand
ACCGGGGCCATGGTCTGGCGTATCGATGAAGGAAAGGCAAATGTTGCGGTTGACGCTGTGGTGGACGGAAAAACGGTACGTTTCGAAGCCCGACAACTGATCTGGGCTGCCCCGGCTTTTGTTCTGCCGCATGTCTGGCCGGCGATTCCCGGAGAACTCAAGGCCGCCGCCCAGGCCGGCGATTATGCCCCGTGGCTGACCGCTAACCTGCATCTCGCCGATTTCCCCGAGGAACGTCATGGTGCGCCTCCGGCCTGGGACAACGTGTTCTACGACAGCCCCGGCCTCGGTTATGTCGTCGCCACGCATCAGTTGATCCGTCGCCACCTGAGCGGCACAGTGTTTACCTACTATCGCGCCCTGCAAGATGTGGCGCCGGCTGAAGGTCGTCGCCTGCTGCTGGAAACGCCGCGCGAGGTTTGGGCCGAAGGCATTCTGGCTGAACTGGAACGGGTTCATCCCGACATTCGCCGTCTGAGCACGCGCCTTGATATCTTCCGTAACGGCCACGCCATGCGCCGCCCGGTGCCGGGAAGCATCTGGTACGGTCAACGGCAAAAACTGGCTGATTTTCGCAGCCGGCGCATCACGCTGGCGCATGCCGATTTATCTGGCTTTTCACTGTTCGAAGAGGCGCAGTATCGCGGCGTACTGGCGGCGCAGCGGGTGATGTCGGCTCTCGGCACAAATTTGGTTCACCGTTTGTAAACGCTGTGCTTCAATCTACGCTAGAAAAATTTGCTTTGTTGCCGGTGAGGCGGAAAGAAATATGTCGGAAAAGAATGAACTGAACAAGCTGCGGGCCGGTGAAATTACCGTCGAGGCTTCGCAATTGCGGCCCGGCGTGCATGTGCGCCTGCCGCTGCAGTGGATGGAGCACCAGTTCATGTTCAATTCCTTCGTGATCGCCGACGAGGACCAGGCCCGGCAGATAGCAGCGATGAATCTCCCGCAAATTTATTGCGACCTGGCGAGTTGCCGGGTGCCACCCCTGCCCAAGCCGACTGTCATCATCCCGCCCGATCCGGCAACCCAGGCCGAGATTGCTCGGCTAGCCGAGCAAAAAGCCCGGCAGATGGCTGAAAAGCAGGAACGTACCAAGGTCATGAACGAATTGCGTGGCCGACTCGATATGGCACAAAAGCACCATGCCGGTGCCGCCAAAGCGGTTGGCAGCGCTTTCAAATCATTCGATGCCAATCCCGACGAAAGCGTCGTACAAATTGCCGAGGTCAGTACCCGCTCGACCGCCGCGTTACTCTCCGATCCGGACAGTGCCATCGTGCTGATTGCCGAAAAGGCTCAGGCTGACGGTAGTGCCGCGCACTCGCTATCGGTCATGACGCTTGCCTTGTTGCTGGGCAAGCAGGCGCGGCTTCCGCAGGATGCCTTGCGCGCGCTCGGCATTGCCGCACTGCTCCACGATATTGGCAAGTCGGCCATCAATTCGTCTATCCTGCGCAACACCTCGCGCAACAAACACGAAGAAGCGATTTACCAGACCCACTGCCGAGTTGGCTACGAGAGTGCATTGCGCGCCAAGTCGCTGACACCGCCGATGCTGGATGCCATCCTGCATCATCACGAACGCATCGATGGCAAAGGATTTCCGGATGGTTTGTCCGGCAAGCAAATTCATGTTGCGTCACGGGTGGTTGCCATCGCCAATCGCTTCGATAACCTGTCCAACCCGGTTGACCCGCGCCGTGCGCTGTCACCCGCCGAAGCGCTGGCCACCATGTGGAGCAAGGAACAAAGTGCCTTCGATACCGTGTTGCTGCAGTTGTTCGTGCGTGCCATGGGGGTTTATCCCCCCGGTTCAGTTATTTCGTTGAGCGATGGCCGGGTCGGTGCCGTTGTCGCTTCGGCACGCACCGAGGCGCCCTTGAGTCCGCAAGTGATGATCTATGATCGTGAAACCCCGCGCCGCCAAGCTATCATTGTTGACTTGGCCAAGGAGAGCTCCATCAAGATCGATCATTCGTTACGTCTGCAGGACAGGCCGGACGATGAACTGGATTACCTTTTGCCGCGACGTAAATTGAACTGGTTTCATACTGAAAGTCACTAACGCACAACTGGCCCTGACGGCGAACTTTTCTACAGGAATCGAAGTCAGAGTCTGTTGCCGATATATGTAATTGCGGGTTTCCAGCTTATGCAAAAGATGAAATTTTGCCTGACTGCAAATGGAGTGCCGCATCAAAATGATTTATTGATGGAGTTCGATCCATGTCAGAGATACGCGAGCAGGACGTCGGAAAAATCCACCGGGATCACGATCACATGTTGGAGTTGATCGCGCGGATCAAGGCCGTATGCACCCAGCGCGAGCGCGTGGATAGCTGCAATACCTGCCAGCCCAATTTGCGCGTCGTCTGCCGTGGCAATATTGAACAATTGATCAAGACATTTGTCGAGGTGACGCTCAAGCATAACCTCATCGAGTCGATGTATATGGAAGACGGCGTGCCGCCAGCCCACCGGGTGGCGCACAATCGGGCGCACCTGGTGATTGCCGAGCAGTTGAAGGCGATCCGCGTGGTGTTTGCTGAAGACGGCAACGGCATTCTGGCCATCGAGGGTGTTGATCAGGCGCTAGCGACACTGATGGCGCATTTCAAGGATTACGACCAGGATTTGGAAGGCTATCTGCTGGCGCCTGCCTGAAGTATCAAACCAGCCAGAGTTTTTTCCAGCCTTCGTGCCCCATGTTTTCCATCGTCTCGATATTGCGTTCAAAAATATTCGCTGCATCGGGGAAGGCTGCCACCGCCTTGTCTATGCTGCTTTCGCGCAGTAGATGCAGGGTTGGGTAGGGCGAGCGGTTGGTGAAGTTGGCGATGTCGTCGGGATCGCTGCCGGCAAATTCATAGTGCGGGTGCAGGCTGGCAATCTGAAAGACGCCTTCGTAGCCGAGATTGCGATTGAGGGCGTCCACTTCGGCGAGAAAGAAGTGATAGTCGAGAAAATCCGTCATTGCCTGCGGGTGGATCAGCAGGGTGGTGTCGAGTTTGGCTGGATCGGTGTTGGCCAGCAGATTCAACTCGCATTCCAGTTCGGCCAATAATTCGTCAGCGTTGTTTGCTGCGGTCAACGCGTAACGGACCTGTTTTTTTATAAAGACGCTTTTGGCGAACGGGCAGAGGTTTAGTCCGATCACGGCGCGCTCCAGCCAGTGCTGGGTGTGGCTCAGGATTACTCCGCTGGTAGTGGCATCGGTGTAGGGTTTTAAAACATCAGTCATGGCGATTGGCCTGTCAGCGGTAGAGAAGGAATTCAGTCGTTGCCGCCTGCCATGCCGCTTCGTCTGTGGCGCTCAGGGCATCCAGCTGTTCGGCTGTGGTCGCCGGATCATCGACCCATTCACGCAGTAGCGGCGAGCCGTTGATCAGATCAATAGCCAGGCGCTCATGTTCGTATTCGTAAGCAAAGTCACGCCATAGCGCGTAATCCGGGTAGAGGCGGCGGATCGCCTTGAAGGCGAGCGTCTGCAGGCGCCAGGGGCGGAAGGCGGCATGGTCGTAACTGGTATCTTCAACATGAATCTGGATACCGTTGCACAGCTTGCTGGCGTGCTTGTGGAAGGTCGGTTCGAACCAGCATTCGCGCAGTTTGCAGCCGGCCAGCCAGTGTGGTGCGAAGGTGCGCATTTCGGCGAGTACGGCGCGGGCATCAAGGTCGGGTGCGCCGAATAGCTCGAGCGGGCGGGTAGTGCCGCGTCCTTCACTCAAGGTGGTGCCTTCGAGCATGACGGTGCCGGCGTAGGCACGCGCCATCCACAGGTTGGGTGCATTCGGGCTGGGGTTGATCCAAGTCCGTTCGCCGAGCGGCCAGCCATAGCCGGGGGCGGCGTCGGGCTGCCAGCCTTGCATGGTGATTACGCGGAAATCGACGTCGAGTTTTAATGTGGCGATAAACCAGTGACCGAGTTCGCCCATGGTCAGGCCGTGGCGCATCGGCATGGCACCGGCACCGACGAAACTTTCCCAGCCGTCACTCAGGGTCAGGCCTTCGACGGGACGGCCAGCCGGGTTGGGGCGGTCGAGCACCCAGACCGCTTTGCCGTGTTTGGCGGCGGCCTCCAGCACATAGCGCAGCGTGGTAATGAAGGTATAGATGCGGCAACCGAGATCCTGCAAGTCGACGAGCAGAACGTCGAAGCTGTCCATCATCGCGTCAGTGGGGCGGCGTACCTCGCCGTAGAGGCTGAAAACCGGTATACCGTGCAGCGGGTCGATGAATTCGGGTGATTCGACCATGTTGTCCTGCTTGTCGCCGCGCAGGCCGTGCTGTGGGCCGAAGGCGGCGCTCAGTGTGAGGTCGGGCAGGGCGGCCAGTGCATCCAGTGTATGAGTCAAGTCGGCGGTGACCGAAGCCGGGTGGGCGAGTAGCGCGACACGGCGGCCAGCCAGCGGGCGGCGCAGGGTGGGCTCGGCGAGCAGGCGGTCGATGCCGAACTGTAGGGTTTGGGTCATGGTGTATTTCGCTTCAGGGCCAAGGTAAAACTCTGGCGCAGGTGAAAGTCGGGCTGGGCGGCGCCGTGGCGCAGCGCCCAATAGCTCTTGCTGCCGTCGCTCGCTTCGATGACGGTGGTGAGGGCAAGGTCCAGCACATCGCCCGGCGGTATCAGTTCCGATGGGATGGTGGCGGCCAGCTCAAAGCCGTCGGCCTGTTGGTGCAGGGTTATTCGCGGGATGGCGAGCGGCTGAAAATGGTTGTCGCGTTGGCGATACGCTGCGAACTGATAGATCGCCCACTGCGCGGAAGGTGAAAAATTGAATTCCCGGTAGGGTTCACCATCGGCCGAGGCGACGAAGGCTTCGCAGCAGGTCTGTTGCCAGAGGTTGTCGGCTGGGCCAGCGATCCGGGGGGCGGGCAGCTTGATGCCGGTTATTTTGCCAACAACCAGATAACGCAGGCTCAAGGCGCCATCAGCGGCAAATTGCGCGGTCACGGAAATGCTTTGGATCGCAGCGCTTGGCGTATCAGGGTGGTAGCGTAGGGTGTGGCTGAGCGAGTTGGTCAAGGTGATAGTGGGGGCAATTGAGGTGCAGGCCGTACTTTACCTGCTCCACCGGTCGACTGTTGCGGTCGACCATGCAAAACGCCTGAATATTGCCCTGCCGGCCTTGGTTGGGCGGTGCTTTTGGGGTACTTTACTGGCTTTGCGAAACAGCTTGCAGGGAGATAAAAATGATACCGCTGCGCATCAATCTAGAACAAGAAGAAATCCCCACTCACTGGTACAACGTCGTTGCCGATATGGTGAACCCGCCGGCACCACCGCTTGGAGCGGATGGCTTGCCGGTGCCGCCGGAGAAAATGGGTGCCATTTTTCCCGGCCCGATTCTGGAACAGGAAATGTCGGCTGAGCGCTGGATCGCCATTCCAGAAGAAGTTCGTCAGATTTACGCCCTCTGGCGTCCGGCCCCGTTGTGCCGCGCCCTACGTCTGGAGCAGGCACTTGGGACGCCGGCCAAAATTTTCTACAAGTACGAAGGCGTTTCGCCGGCTGGTTCGCACAAGCCCAATTCGGCGGTGCCGCAAGCCTTCTACAACAAAATGGCCGGCACCAAAAAATTGACCACCGAAACCGGTGCCGGACAGTGGGGTTCTTCCATCGCCTTCGCCGGCCAGATGTTTGGCCTGCCGGTACGGGTTTTCATGGTCAAGGTCAGCTACGAGCAGAAACCCTTCCGTCGCTCGATGATGCAAACCTGGGGCGCCGAGGTTTTTGCCAGCCCGACCAACATGACCGAAGCCGGTCGCCACGCCCTGGCACTCGATCCAAACAATCAGGGGTCGCTTGGCCTGGCGATTTCCGAAGCCGTCGAGGAGGCCGCCGCTGACCCCAATACCTGCTACACGCTGGGTTCGGTGCTCAATCATGTGCTCCTGCATCAAACCGTCATCGGCCTCGAAGCCAAGAAACAGTTCGACAAAATCGGCCTTTACCCGGATGTAATCTTTGGTCCCTGCGGGGGCGGTTCCAGTTTTGGCGGTATCGCCTTCCCTTTTCTTGCCGATAAGGCGGCGGGGGATAAGCGCGCCACCAATCTGCGCTGTGTTGCCGTCGAGCCAACCTCCTGCCCGACGCTGACCAAAGGGCACTACGCCTACGATTACGGCGATGTCTCCGGCTACACCCCGTTAATGCGCATGTACACGCTGGGTCACGATTTCATGCCGCCTGGCATCCACGCCGGTGGCTTGCGCTACCACGGCGACTCTCCGTTGGTCTCGCAACTGCTGCATGAAGGGCGGATCGAGGCGCTGGCGGTGCCACAGGTGGCTACTTTCGAGGCTGGCGTGCAGTTCGCACGCGCCGAGGGCATTATCCCGGCGCCTGAATCCTGCCATGCGATTCGTGCGGCGATTGATGAAGCGCTCAAGTGCAAGGTAACAGGCGAGCCGAAAACCATACTGTTTAGTCTGACCGGGCACGGCCATTTCGATATGGCCTCGTACGACAAGTTTTTCTCCGGTCAGCTGGAAGATTTCGATTATCCGGCCGCGGCAATTGCCGAGTCGCTCAAGCATTTGCCCAAGATAGGTTGACCCCGTGCGCTTACTCGTTTTCCTGCTGGTTTTTGCCAATCTCCTGTTTTATGCCTTTAGCGCAGGGTATTTCGGACACAGTGAAGGCCCCGATGCTCATCGGGTCGCCCAGCAGGTGGCGCCAGAGCGTATCAAGATTGTCGCGCGTGGCGAACAGCCCGCGTTGCCACCTCCGCCGGTTCAAGTTGCACCGCCACCAGAACCTGAGCCGAAGCCGGAGACACCCGAGCCGGTTCCTGCTCCGGTCGTCAATGCTTGTAGCCGTTGGGAGCAGTTGCCGCCAGCTGATGCGGATCGTCTGGCGGCGCTGGTTGCGCAAAAGTTTGCGACGTTCAAGGTGACTCGTCGCATTGAGCCCGGCGAAGGTAACGGCTGGTGGGTGTTCATTCCACCGTTGCCGGACAAGGCAGCGGCCGACAAGAAGGCCGGCGAGTTGCGAGATTTTGGGATTACCGATTACTTCATCGTTCAGGAAGCCGGGGCCAGTCGATATGCAATTTCTCTAGGTGTTTTCTCGAGCGAAAAGGGTGGGCAGGACAGGCTGGCTGAAGTGAAGGCGCTGGGTGTTCGCTCCGCCAGACTAAACCTGCGACCGGGAAAAGATAGCCATGTGACGGTCGATGTAAACGGTCCGGAAACCGAGCGTCTCGCCCTGCGTAAGGCGGTGGCGGGATTGCTGCCGCAAACCAAGGCGCTGGCCTGCCAGTGAGTGGTTTCGTGGTCGGGCTGACCGGCGGTATTGGCAGCGGGAAAAGTACCGTTGCTGATCTTTTCGTCGCTCATGGGGCAAGCCTGGTCGATACCGACGCCATCGCCCACCAACTTACCGGCCCAGGTGGCTTGGCGATGCCTGCTATCGTCGGCGTTTTTGGTGGCACTGTTACGGATGTGAACGGTGCACTTGATCGAGGGGCGATGCGCCGTTTGGTCTTTGCCGATGTGGGAGCACGAGCAAGGCTGGAGGCGATTCTCCACCCGATGATTCGGCATATCTCTACTGAGCGTTGCGCCCTTGCCACCACGCCATACGTTATTCTCGCCGTCCCGCTCCTGGTTGAATCCGGCGACTACCGCCAGCGCTGCGACAGAATTGCGGTGGTGGATTGCACAGAGTCTGTACAGATTTCGCGTGTCATGGCGCGCAATGCTCTGTCTGAAAAAGAAGTGCATGCCATTCTCGCCGCCCAAGCCAGTCGTGCGCAGCGACTCGCGGCAGCCGATGATGTGATCGACAATTCGGGTGAGCTGACAAAACTTTATCCCAGGGTCGCCGAACTCCACGCAAAGTATCTCGCTAAATCAAGCGAAAAAGCTAAAGCAAACTGTTGAGATTTCGCTGCAAATAGCTCAGAATTAGGGCAATTTTTCGTTCTTACCCCCTAGGCCGCGTGATCACTTACGAATATCCCTTCAATGAGCGCATCCGCACCCTGCTGCGGCTGGAGGACTTATTCGAAAAAACGTCTGTTTTTACTCAAAGCGACGGCCAGCTAGAACACCATACGGCACTGGTTACCCTCTTCGAGATTCTCGAAGTTGCCGGTCGCGCCGACCTCAAGATGGATCTTATTCAGGAACTTGAGCGTCAGCGGCAAACCCTACTTGCCTACCGCAATAATCCCGATATTTCTGAAGAGGCTCTCTCGGGCGCGCTTTACGAAATCGAGCAATCATCTGCAGCGCTGTTGTCGATGACCGGAAAGATGGGCCAGTACCTGCGTGACAACGACTGGCTGATGGGGATCAAAAGCCGCGCGGCGATTCCCGGCGGTGTTTGCGAATTTGATTTGCCCTCTTACCATTGGTGGCTGCATCGGCCAGCGGAAACGCGTCGTGCGGCGATTGAAGGCTGGGTCAAGCCGCTTCTGCCGCTGCGTGACGCGGCGGCAATTGTTTTGCGTTTGCTGCGTTCCAGCGGTCACGCCAAGCAATATGTTGCGGTCAACGGCCAGTTTCAGCTGAATTTGGGCGGCTCAGCATCGCAGATGGTGCGTGTCTCGGTGCATATCGACGAACCGGCTATCCCGGAGGTCAGCGCCAATAAATACTTTCTCAATATCCGCTTCACCAAACCACCGACCGGCGAAATCAAGGCGCGGGGTTGTGAGCGTGATGTGAGCTTCGATCTCACCTTCTGTAATCTTT
>CAXYZX010000112.1:0-8810 GCA_964293845.1 uncultured Dechloromonas sp. | reverse complement strand
AATCGTGGCGAAACGCTGGACCACGTGCTGCTCTTCGGCCCGCCGGGTTTGGGCAAAACCACACTGGCCCACATCGTCGCCCACGAAATGGGCGTCAATATGCGCCAGACCTCAGGCCCGGTACTTGAGCGGGCAGGGGATCTTGCCGCCATCCTGACCAACCTCGAACCGCATGACGTGCTGTTCATCGATGAAATCCACCGCCTGTCGCCGGTTGTCGAGGAAATCCTTTACCCGGCGCTGGAAGATTTCCAGATCGACATCATGATCGGCGAAGGCCCGGCGGCGCGTTCAGTCAAACTCGATTTGCCACCATTCACCCTGGTCGGCGCCACCACGCGCGCCGGCATGCTGACCAACCCGCTGCGCGACCGTTTCGGCATCGTCGCCCGCCTTGAGTTCTACTCGGCGGAAGAACTGCAAAGCATCGTCCTGCGCTCGGCAACGCTGCTCAACGCGCCCATCGACCCGGAAGGCGCGCTGGAAATCGCCAAGCGCTCGCGCGGCACGCCACGCATCGCCAACCGCCTGTTGCGCCGGGTACGTGACTACGCCGAGGTCAAGGCCGATGGCAACATCACGCGCCAAGTCGCCGACAAGGCGCTGATCATGCTCGATGTGGATTCGGCCGGCCTCGACATCATGGACCGCAAGTTGCTCTCAGCCGTCATCGATAAATTCGGCGGCGGGCCGGTCGGTGTCGACAACCTGGCAGCGGCCATCGGCGAAGCGCGCGACACGATAGAGGATGTGCTCGAACCCTACCTGATTCAACAAGGCTACCTGCAGCGCACCCTGCGCGGGCGCATCGCCACCCCGGCGATTTATCGCCACCTCGGCATCAGCGAGCCGAACAGCGCCGTCGTGCGCGACCTGCTAGCGACCGAATAGCGGTACACCAGCCCGGGGTATCATGCGTTAAGCACGCTTACCCCGGAGGAGTTCCATGAAAAAATTGCTCGTTTTTGGCGCGTTGACCGCAACAATCAACTGTGCGCAGGCTTTCTGCGGCTTTTATGTGGGCAAGGCCGACGCCAATCTGTTCAACGAAGCCTCGCAAGTCATTGTCGTTCGTGATGGCGACAAAACCGTGGTCAGCATGCTCAACGACTACAAAGGTGAGCTCAAGGAATTCGCCATCGTCGTGCCAGTACCCAGCGTGCTGCAAAAAGGCCAGATCAACGTCGGCGACAAGAAGATGTTCGACCGCCTCGATGCCTATTCAGCGCCGCGTCTCGCAGAATATTATGACCCCAACCCCTGCGACCGCGCGCGCTATGAAATGATGCGCAAGGACATGGCGATGTCCGCCGCGCCGGCACCGGCCAGCGCTCCGCCATCGGCCAAAGCACTGGGCGTGACCATCGAAGCCAGCTACACCATTGGCGAATACGACATTGTGATCCTCTCAGCCACGCAGTCGGATGGCCTGGAAACCTGGCTCAAGCAAAGCGGTTATCGCATCCCGAAAAACTCAGCCAACGCGCTTGCCCCCTACATCCGGCAGAACATGAAGTTTTTCGTCGCCAAGGTCAATCTCGCCGAGCAGGCCAAAACCGGCTTCAACATGCTGCGCCCACTGCAGTTTGCCTATGAATCCGAAAAATTCATGCTGCCGATCCGCCTCGGCATGGCCAACGCCAACGGCCCGCAGGATTTGATCGCCTACATGCTGACCAAAAATGGGCGCGTCGAAACGACCAACTACCGTACCGTGAAATTGCCGGCCAACATGGATTTGCCAGTATTCCTCAAGCAGGGCGATGAATTCCGCAATTTCTACAAAGGCATGTTCGGTGAGCAGGCGAAAAAAGAAGGCTATCGTGCCGTCTTTACCGAATATTTCTGGGATATGAGCTGGTGTGACCCCTGTGCCGCCGACCCCTTATCCAATGAGGAATTACGCAAGGCCGGCGTCTTCTGGGTGAACAATCCGGGGAGCGAAGCCAGCTCGCCGCCGCTCGCCCAAGGCCGCATCATGCCCCCGCGCCCGCTGCCCGGCGGCGCCCAACCGGTCATGCTGACCCGCCTGCACGTGCGCTACACGCCAGAAACCTTCCCGGAAGACCTGATGTTCCAGGAAACCAAGGACCGCCAGAACTTCCAGACACGCTACGTCCTGCGCCACCCAGCCAAAGTCGAGCCAAACGCCTGCCCGGAAGCCAAGCCCTACCTCGAAGGCGTCGTCAAACGCCAGGAACAGGAAGCGCAACAACTGGCGACACTGACCGGCGGCGACATCAACACCATCCGCAAGAAACTGAGTTTGCCGCCCGCACCGCCACAAAAGCCCTGGTGGGATGGCATGTGGGGTAACGGCACGGCGAAGTAAGCAGTCGTGCGCTTTCACGTCGATGCGCGGCTTTTCCAGATCGGCTTTCAAGCCGTTCTGCTGACGCTGGGCGTTCTGCTGCGTGATTTCAGCCTGTTGCCGGCACAAATGGCTCTGGCGCTGCTGGCGGCAAGCGCCAGCCAAGCCTTCTGGTTACATGTATTCAAGCTGCAAAACGTCGGCTATCTCAGCCCCTTGATTACCGGCTTCGGCCTCTCGCTGCTACTGCGCGCCGACACGCTATGGCTGCATCCGCTAGTCGCCAGCCTGGCCATCAGCAGCAAGTTTCTGATCCGGATCCGCGGCAAGCACGTTTTCAACCCGGCCAATTTCGGGGTGGGTCTGGCCTTGCTCGGCCTGCCCGGTGCCTGGGTTTCGCCGGGGCAGTGGGGCAATGATCTAGGACTGGCAGTCTGGGTTGTGGCTTTGGGTGCCTTGGTTGCCCAGCGCGCCAGACGCGACGATGCAGCCTGGCTATTTTTGGCCGTATTTTTGGGGTTGACCGCAACCAGACTGTTTTTGCTCGGCTACAGCGTTGAACGCGGCGGCGAAATCCTTGCCCACCAGGCGCTCAACGGCGCACTACTGCTTTTTGCCTTTTTCATGATTTCCGACCCGATGACTCTGCCCAATCGTCCGGCGGCTCGCCGCTTTCACGTGATTCTGGTCGCCTTCACTGCATTCTGCTGGCAGTTCCTTTTCTACCGCCCGAACGGGGCTTTGTGGGCACTGCTTTGCCTCGCCCCGCTGGTTCCATTTTGGGATTTTATCTGGCCGGGAAAAATCCATAACTGGCATGGAAACATACCGTTACACAACAATGTTGCGGCGCAAGGTAAAATCGCTCGATGAAATATGAGCCTAAACCCAACGCGTTCTCGATTCCGGTTCGTGTCTATTACGAAGACACCGATGCCGGTGGCGTTGTCTATTACGCCAATTACCTCAAATTCTTCGAGCGTTGCCGCACAGAATGGATGCGTTTTGCCGGTCATGATCAGTCGCAACTGGCCACTGATGCCGGCATCGGCTTCGTGGCGCGCAAGGCGAGTTGCGAATACCTGAAACCAGCGCGCCTTGATGATGAGTTATCCGTTGGCCTAGAAGTCGAAAAACTCACCCGCGTGCGCGTCATCTTCCGCCAGCATGTGCGGCGCGGTGATGTTGAACTGGTCACCGGCACCGTTGAAATCGCCTGCGTCAACATGGCCACCATGACCCCTACTGCCATCCCCGATTTTCTGTATCACAAACTGGAAACGCTTAAATGAACGTCACCCAGGATCTTTCCATCCTCCACCTGATCATCAATGCCAGCGCCGTAGTCCAGATCGTCATGGCCATCTTGGCCGGCGTCTCGGTCATGTCGTGGTACTACATCTTCATGAAGTGGTTCGCGGTACGTCAGGCGCGCACCAAGACTGAGGTTTTCGAGCGTGATTTCTGGTCCGGCGGCGATCTCAACAGTCTCTACAACAGTGCGGTTAACGACCGCCACCACGCCGGCTCCATGGAACGTATTTTTGAAGCCGGCTTCCGCGAGTTCGCCAAACTCAAGACCCAGAAAAACCTCGACCCGAAAGACGTCGTCGATGGCTCACGCCGTGCCATGCGCGCCACCTACCAGCGCGAAGTCGATGGCCTCGAAGCGCACCTCGCTTTTCTTGCTTCGGTTGGTTCGGTCAGCCCCTACATCGGCCTCTTCGGCACCGTCTGGGGCATCATGCACTCCTTCCGTGGCCTCGCCAACGTCGGCCAGGCCACGCTTTCCGCCGTCGCTCCGGGCATTGCCGAAGCCCTGGTCGCGACCGCCATCGGCCTCTTTGCGGCGATTCCTGCGGTGCTCGCCTACAACCGTTTCGCTCACGACATCGACCGCCTCTCCATCCGTTACGAGAGCTTCATGGAAGAGTTCTCCAACATCATCCAGCGGCAGATGCGTTAAGCCATGCGCCAGCGTCGCCTCAAAAACGAGATCAACGTCGTCCCCTACATCGACGTCATGCTGGTCCTGCTCGTCATCTTCATGGTGACGACGCCGATGATGACGACCGCCAGCATTGATCTGCCCTCGGTTGGCAAGGCGCCCGCTGCACCTACGGCGCCGCTGGAAGTAGCAATCAAAGCGGATCAGAGCCTCTCAGTAACCGACCGCTCGGGAAACAGCAAGGAAATCAAGGTTGACCGCAAGGAACTGCTGGGCATGGTCAAGGCCGCACAGCAACGCAATCCGGATCAGCCGGTTTTGATTGCCGGCGACAAGAACGTCAAATACGAGGCGGTACTGATGGTCATGGACGAACTGCAGCGCGCCCAGATCAAACGCGTTGGCCTGCTGGTGCAGACCTCAGGTAAATGATTCTCGAACGCCCTGAAGAGCCCGGCAAGAAATACGCGATGGCGTTCACCTTCATGGTGCACGCCGGACTAATCGCCGCGCTCTTTTTTGGTGTGCAATGGAAGCGCAGCAAACCCGAGGTGATGGAAGTTGAACTGTGGTCCAGCCGCCCGGTACCAGCGGTACAAGTCGCAGAACCACCACCGCCGCCCCCCGAACCGGTAGTTAAGCCGCAACCCAAGCCGGAGCCAAAACCGATTCCCAAAGTTGAGCCGAAGCCGGAGCCGCCGAAAAAGCCGGATATCGCCATCAAAGAAGAGAAAAAGCCACCCAAGCCGGAACCTAAAAAGCCCGAACCCAAGCCGGAGCCGCCGAAACCCGAACCTAAAAAGCCTGACCCTCCCAAGCCGGAGCCAAAACCGCAACCCAAGGCACCGAATTTCGACGAAATGCTCAAGCGCGAGACTTCAGAACTGAAACCGCGCCCCAATGCCAGCGCCCAGCAGATGGCCAATGCAGCGGCGGCTGAATCGGAACAACGCGCCACAAGCAACAAAAAGGGCTTGAAGGATTACGCTGCCAAGATACGTGGCAAGGTACGCGGCAATATCGTCTTGCCACCCAATATTTCAGGCAACCCGGAAGCCATCTTCGAGGTCGATCAACTGCCCTCCGGCGAAGTCCTCGCCGTCAAACTGAAACGCTCCAGTGGCAATGCCGGGCTGGACCAAGCCATCGAGCGTGCCATTCTCAAATCTTCAGCCTTGCCCAAACCGGATGACCCAGCCCTTTTCCAGCGCACACTGGAAATCAAATACAAACCGTTTGAAGAGTAAAATCGCGCGAACTTATTGAAAATGAAGACAATGCCTAGTTTTTCCCGCCGTATTTTCCTGGCTTTTGCGCTGTTGACCGCAACAGTTGCCCAAGCTCAGCTTTCCATTGAAATCACCGGTGCTGGTGCCAACCGCATTCCGGTTGCCATCGCTGATTTCAGCGGTGATGCGACCGCTTCGCGCGTCGTCACCGCCACCATCCGTGCTGACCTCGACCGTAGCGGCCTGTTCAAGCTGGTCGATACAACCGGTGCAGCGCTCGACGAAAATTCGCCGATCAATCATGGCGACTGGAAGGGCAAGGGCGCCGATGCGCTGGCTGCCGGCAGCCTCGGGCGCAGCCCGGATGGTCGCATGGAAGCGCGCTTCCGCCTCTACGACACGCAAAAAGGCGTGATGCTGGGTGGCAAGGCCTTTGTCACCGGCAACGAACAATTACGTGCCGCCGGCCACCGTATTGCAGATGAAATTTACGAAAAGCTGACTGGTGAAAAAGGTGTCTTCTCGACGCGCATTGCTTATGTGGTGAAATCACGCGGCCAGTTCCTGCTGCAAATCGCCGATGCCGACGGGCAGGGCGCGGCGACTGCGCTGACCTCGGCCGAACCGATCATTTCGCCGGTCTGGTCACCAGATGGCAGCAAGCTGGCCTATGTTTCGTTCGAGAAGAAAAAGCCCGTGGTTTACGTTCATTCACTGGCCAACGGCCAGCGCCATATTGCCGCCAACTTCAAGGGCTCGAACTCCGCACCAGGCTGGTCGCCGGACGGTCGCCGCCTCGCCATCGTGCTCTCCAAGGATGGCAATTCGCAGATCTACAGCGTCAATGCCGATGGCAGCGGTCTGCAACGCGTCGCCCAATCACCCGGTATCGACACCGAACCGCGCTACGCACCGGATGGCAATATCTACTTCACCTCCGATCGTGGCGGCAGCCCGCAGATCTACCGCGTCATCGCCACCGGTGGCGATGCTCAGCGTATCACCTTTGAGGGCAGCTACAACGTTTCACCGCGACCTTCACCGGACGGTAAGAGCCTGGCCTTCATTACCCGCCGCGAAGGCCGCTTCCAGCTTGCTGTCATGGATCTCGCCAGCCGCCAGGTACAGGTGCTGACTGACTCAAACAAGGACGAATCGCCAAGTTTCGCCCCCAATAGCCGCATGATCCTGATCGCTACAGAAATGGGCGGGCGCGGCGTTCTATCGGCTGTCTCCAGCGATGGCCGGATCAAACAACGCCTTTCGGTCGCCGCTGGTGATGTACGCGAACCGGCCTGGGGCCCATTCTTTCAATAATCCTCATTTGAGATAACCATGAAAAAACTACTTATCCCCGCACTGCTTGCCGCTCTTGTTGTTGGTTGTAGCTCTACCCCCATCCCTGACGAAGGCGGCGGCGCGCCGGTTGAATCGCGCAGCACCGGCGCTAGCTCTGGTGTAACACCAGTGGTTGCCAGTGGTCTGGACTCACGTGGTCTGCCCAAGGAATTGACCGATCCGAAGAGCGTGCTCTCACAGCGCAGCATCTATTTCGATCTCGACAAGTACGAAGTCAAGGATGAGTACAAGGATCTGGTCGCCTCGCATGCCAAGTATCTTATCGCCAACAAAGGCTTCAAGGTCCTGCTTCAGGGTAATACCGACGAGCGCGGTAGCCGCGAGTACAACCTCGCACTGGGCCAGAAACGTGCTGAAGCCGTCAAGCGTTCATTGAGCCTGCTCGGCGTCAGGGAAGACCAGATCGAGTCCGTCAGCCTCGGCGAAGAAAAGCCAAAGAATCCTGGCCATGACGAATCTGCCTGGTCAGAAAACCGCCGTGCCGACATTCTCTACAAGGCGGCTGACGGCCGCGGCGAGTTCTAAGTCATGCATCCGGTTCGAATCGCGCTCCTTATTGCCGCGCTGGGTGCCTCACAGGCCCAGGCGGGGATGTTCGACGACGAAGAAGCCCGGCGCATGATCACTGATCAAAAGATCAAGATCGAGGCGCGATTCGACCAGCAGGCCAAGGCCCAGCTGGATCTGGCTAACCAGATCCAGCGTCAGGCCGAAGAAAATGCGCGTCTGCGCGGCCAGATCGAAACGCTCAATTACGAGCTGGAAACCGCCAAAAAACGCCAGCAGGACTTCTATCTCGACCTCGATACGCGTCTGCGCAAGTTTGAAGGGCAGGCCAATGCAGCTGCTGCGGTCGACCCGGCAAATGGCGCAAATTCCAAGCCGGCTGGCGATCCGGCCAAGGAAAGCCAGGAGTACGAAGCGGCACTGAACCAGTTCAAGGGCGGAAAATACAAGGAAGCGGCGGTCAGCTTCGGGGCTTTTGTTCAGAAATATCCCGACAGTTCGCTGGCGCCCAATGCCCAATATTGGCTGGGCAACGCCTGGTATGCCCAGCGCGATTGCAAGCGGGCGATCGAGGCACAAAGCATCGTCACCACCAAGTACGCCGAAACGCCCAAGGCGCCGGACGCCTGGCTGGCCATCTCGACCTGCCAGCAGGAAATGGGTAATGCGGCAGGCGCCAAGCGTTCGCTGGAAACCCTTGTCGGCAAGTACCCGACTTCACCTGCCGCCGAGAACGCGCAACAACGTCTGAAGAAGAAGTAATTGGCGCTACGCATCACAGAAATTTTCTATTCCCTGCAAGGGGAAGCTTCGCGCGTCGGCCTGCCGACGGTCTTTGTACGCCTGACCGGTTGCCCGCTGCGCTGCGTCTGGTGTGATACCGAATACAGCTTTACCGGCGGCGCGCCGGCCACCATCGAATCGGTCTTGGCCGAGGTCGCCAAATACCCGGCCCGCCAGGTTTGCGTGACCGGCGGAGAACCGTTGTCGCAAAAGGAATGTCTGCCCCTGCTGACCAAACTCTGCGATGCCGGCTACGATGTTTCGCTGGAAACTTCTGGGGCGCTCGACATTGCTGCGGTCGACCCACGCGTGGCGCGCATTATGGATTTGAAGGCACCGGGGTCCGGTGAGAGCGACAAGAACCTGTGGCCCAATCTGCCACTACTGAATCAGCGTGACGAGATCAAGATCGTCATCGCCTCGCGTGCTGATTACGTATGGGCCGCTGCGCTCCTGCGCGACAAACATCTCGACCAATGCTGTCCAGTCCTGTTTTCGCCAGCCCAAGGCCAAATCGAACCCGCAGACCTCGCCAGCTGGATCCTCGAAGACGGTTTGCCGGTTCGCTTCCAGCTACAACTGCATAAGCTGCTTTGGGGTAACATGCGCGCTAAATAGGGGAGACCGCCATGACCGAAAATCGCCGCCAGTTCTCACGAATCCACTTTCAAAC
>CAXYZX010000111.1:0-9022 GCA_964293845.1 uncultured Dechloromonas sp. | reverse complement strand
AGGTTTACCTGAGTTCTGCCGAATTGGCCGCGATGTGCGCACTGGCCGGTCGGATTATTACGGTTGAGGAATACATGGAGCAGATCAAAGCAGTCAATGCCAAGTCAGGTGAGATTTATCGCTACATGAACTTCGACCAGATTCCGGCGTTTGTGGAACAGGCTGCGACCGTCGAAATGTAATTAGCAAAAATCGACGCGTTTTTAGCGTCGACCGCACTAGAAGCCCTTGTCGGAAAATCCGGCAGGGGTTTTTTTATGCTCATCAAATGCCGTTAGAATGAGTGAAAAGCGTATGCCGCAGAGCGGCTTCATCATGCGGAAGGAAATTCCATGTCCTGGAAACTGCCTAGTCTTACCTTGTGTCTTCTTTTGCTCGCAACCTCCGATCTGGTCAGCGCCCAGACTCCAGATAAACTGCCGCCGCAACAAAACTATCTCGGGGAAATTCGCCGGACACCGGACGGCAAACTGGTCGCAATACCGACGACTGAGCTAGCGGCGAAAAATGTTGTTGCACCGAAGGCGACGATGCTTGTTGGGGCGGGTGAAAAAATCAGCACGTTGACTGATGCCGCACGGCTGGCCAAAGATGGTGAGGTGATCGATATTCAGCCGGGCAATTACCGCGGTCAACCGGCAATCTGGACCCAGAATAATCTGATTATTCGTGCCGTTAGTGAGCGTCCGGTGATGCTGGCCGATGGCAAAAGTGCCGAGGGCAAGGCGATCTGGGTGGTCAGGGGCGGGAATGTGCGGATTGAAAATATTGAATTTCGCGGTGCTCGGGTGGCGAGTCGCAACGGTGCCGGGATTCGGTTCGAAAAGGGATATCTGACGATTCAGGGCTGTCGCTTTGTCGATAACGAAATGGGAATACTCACCGGTAATTCGGTTGAACAGAGTCTGTCTGTTTTCGATAGCGAATTTGGCGATGCACCACGACATACGGGTGATTTACATCATCTACTTTACGTGGGGGCGATTGGTAAATTCGTTTTGCGTGGTAGCCGTTTTCACAATGGCTATCTCGGTCATCTGGTCAAATCCCGCGCCCGCGAGAACCATGTGCTCTACAACATGCTGGCTGATGGCGACGGCGGCAAGGCTTCCTACGAACTGGAGTTTCCTAATGGTGGCATTGCCTACGTGATCGGCAACGTGATTGCGCAAAGTGCTGAAACCGATAACACAATCATTGTTGCCTACGGTGCCGAAGGAGAGCGCTGGCCGGATAACGCGCTTTATCTTTCGCACAACACCTTGGTTAACGATCATCATGCCGGCGATTTTCTCAAGGTATGGGCCGAAAAATTTGCTGGTGGATTTGAGGTTTGGGCGATCAACAATCTGACGGTAGGTAACGGCAATCTATTCCAGCCGGCGCAGGGGCGCTTTGAGGGGAATCGTTCGCTTTCAAAGGCTGAGTTGATTGAGTACGGTGGCCTGCCTTTGCGCCTGACGAATTCGTCGTCTTTGCGCGGGGCTGTGCGTGTGCCGGGTAGTGTACGTAACATCAATCTCTTACCGAGTGCCGAGTTCACCTTCCCGTTGGGTAGTCGTCCGTTGCGCGTCAGTAGTTATCTTTCACCTGGGGCATTTCAGTGAAAACATGCACACGTAAAAAACCATGATGCTCAGCCAACCCTCGAGTTCTCAGCTTTATGGAACCCCCAGAAAATTGGTATTTGAGATTTAACTCGGGAACCCTGGTTGGCTACCCATCATTTCGCCCATGCGGATAGCACGGGTTGGCGTCCAGTCGTGATTGAAGGACAGTGCTTTTTCGGGGAAAAGCATGACGACTGTTGAGCCAAGAAGGAAACGGCCCATTTCTTCGCCTTTTTTCAGGTTGACCGCCACATTGTTGTCGTAGCGCCATTCGCGGATCACACCAGGGCGTGGCGGGTTGATCATGCCATGCCAGACAGTAGCCATGCTACCGACAATGGTGGCGCCAACCAGCGTCAGCACGAAGGGTCCAAAAGCCGATTCGAAGACGCAGACAACACGCTCATTGCGCGCAAACAAACCAGGTACGCCACGTGCCGTCGTCGGGTTGACCGAAAACAGTTCGCCGGGCACATAGATCATCCGTGTCAGCTTGCCATCGCAGGGCATATGGATGCGGTGGTAGTCACGCGGGCTGAGATAGAGCGTGGCGAAGCTGCCGTTTTCGAATTTTGCGGCCAGCTCGCGGTCACCGCCTACCAGTGCGGTGGTCGAGTAGCTGTGGCCCTTGGCCTGAAAAATCTGATCGCGCTCAATGGGGCCAAATTGGCTGATTGCGCCATCGACTGGGCAAAGGAAAGCCGCCTCGGCCAACGGGCGGGCGTCAATTTTTAGCGGACGGGTGAAAAAGTCGTTGAAGCTCTGATAGCTGGCAATGTCGGGATTGGCGGCCTCGGCCATATTGACCCCGTAACGCCCAACAAACCAGCGGATCACATTGGTCGTCAGGCTACCGGCGCGGGCACTGGCAAACTTGCCGGCAAGTAGGGTCAACGCCTGTTTGGGGAGGAGGTATTGGGGCAGTACTGCGAGGCGATCAGACACGATGGATTCAGGCCAAAAAAATGAACCTCGGATTATACGGGCTCGACTGGCGGCGTATCTTGTTCCGGCGTATTGCTGCTCTCGACAGACCAGCGCGCCTTGCGCCATTTTTCGCGCTCACCGTTGCCACAAAAAGTCCAGGCCACAAAGCGACTTTGCTTCTGCCCTTGTGCCATAGGAATGGTGCGTGATTCGACGACCTTGGCCTTTTTCAGGGCGATTTCGATGTGTTCGAGATTTTCGGCATTTGAAACAAGGCTGGTAAACCACATTACCCGCTTCGGAATGTCGGTACTTTGTTCGATCATCAATTTGACAAAGGCACGTTCACCCCCATTGCACCAGAGCTCGGTGCCGCCACCTCCGAAGTTCAGGCGGGGCAGGGCGGCGCCTTTTTTAGGACCGGGCTTGCCCAGCTTGTTCCACTTACGCTGGCTGACGGCGATGACATCATCCGGGGTGTTATGGAAGGGTGGGTTGCACATGCTGAGTTCGAAGTTTTCGCCGGTGCGCAGCAGGCCAAGGAAAATGTTGTCCCAGACGGTTTGATGGCGCAGCTCAAATGCCGCGGTCGACTCGGGATTCTTGCTCAAAATTAGCTGGGCGTTGGCCAAGGCTGCTTCGTCAATATCGACGCCGAGGAAATTCCAGCCGTATTCAGCATGGCCGATTAATGGGTAGACAAAGTTCGCTCCAACGCCAATATCAAGGACGCGAACTCCCGCTCCGGTGGGGATTACTTTCTTGTTGCAGGTTGCCAGCAAATCGGCAAGGTGGTGAATGTAATCGGCTCTTCCAGGAATTGGCGGGCACAGGTAGCCGGCTGGAATCTCCCAGCCGCGCACCCCATAATGCAGTGCAAGCAGAGCGCGATTGAAGGCCTTGACAGCACCAGGGTTGGCGAAATCGATGCTCGGCGTGCCAGCCTTGGTTGTGATCACATACTTGACCAGTCCGGGTGCTACGGCTGTCAGTGCAGCAAAATCGTAACCGGCTGCATTCTTGTTACGCGGGTGAAGTCCGGGTTTTTGGGCTGGGGCCGTCATCTGTGTTTGCTATCTTTGGCAGGGATGCGGAGTATCCCACGGATTGATTGTGATCGCTGAGACGGATTGGCGCCGGATTTATCCCCTTGCAGGCGAGCATGAGCCTTAACATTCGCGTAAAATCTACGCTTCGTTTTGGCGCGGGCGTAGCCGTGCTTTCCTGAAGGATACAAATGAAGCGTGTGGACGATTTCCGCTTGCAGCTTGGCAAGCATGAACTTGTACCGATCATGATCGGTGGCATGGGTGTCGATATTTCTACTGCCGATCTGGCCTTGGAGGCTGCTCGTCTGGGTGGTGTTGGGCACATCTCGGATGCCATGATCAAGACGGTTACAGACCGCCGCTACAAGACCAAATACGTCAAGGAAAAGCTCGCCCAGTACAAGTCCAGCGTAGCAACTGACGACAAAACTGCCGTCAAGTTTGACCTTGGCAAAATTGAAGAAGCAACTCGTCTGCATGTGGCAAGCACGATGGAGCGTAAGACCGGCTCCGGCCTGGTCTTCGTCAACTGCATGGAAAAGTTGACGATGAATGCTCCCAAGGAAACGCTGCGTGTGCGCATGCGTGCTGCCCTTGATGCCGGTATCGACGGCATCACACTGGCCGCAGGTCTGCACCTTGGCTCCTTTGGCCTGATCGAAGATCACCCGCGTTTTCGTGATGCCAAGCTAGGCATCATTGTCTCGTCGGTGCGTGCCCTGCAAATCTTCCTCAAGAAGAGTGCTCGCACCAATCGTCTGCCCGACTTCGTTGTGGTTGAAGGCCCGCTGGCTGGTGGCCACCTTGGTTTTGGCATGGACTGGGCGCAATATGATCTGGCAACGATTGTTGCTGACGTGCTGCAATATCTGAAGAACGAACATCTCAATATTCCCGTCATTCCAGCCGGCGGTATTTTCACCGGTAGCGATGCCACCGGTTTCCTTGAAAACGGTGCCGCTGCCGTTCAGGTGGCAACTCGCTTTACCGTGGCCCGTGAATGTGGTTTGCCGGCTGATGTGCAGCAGCATTACTTCACTGCCAATAAGGACGATATCGAAGTTAATGAGATTTCCCCAACGGGTTACCCGATGCGGATGATCAAGAGCAGCCCGGCGATTGGTGATGGCATTCGTCCTAATTGCGAGGCTTACGGCTATCTGCTTGACGCTAATGGCAAGTGTGCCTATGTCACTGCCTACAATCGTGAAGTGCTGGCTCATCCGGAGGCGCGCAAGATTTCGGTCAAGGACAAGACCTGTCTGTGCACCCACATGCGTAATTTCGATTTGTGGACCTGTGGTCAATTGACTTATCGCCTGAAAGATACGACACACCGCTTGGCTGATGGTAGCTATCAGGTGCTTTCGGCTGAACATGTCTTTAAAGACTATCAGTTCAGCACCGACAATAAAATTGCGCTTCCGGCACCTCAAGAGGCCTGATCTGGAATTGCTCACAATAGCCCGGCACTAGCCGGGCTTTTTCGTAGGAGACTCCCATGAAACGCTGGAAGATTTGTTTGCTCTCATGCTTGTTCCTGGTGGGCCAGGCTCATGCCGAAGTAATGGGGGCCAATGACCAGCCGATCCACGATGCGGCACGGATCGGCAATGGCAACGAGATCAGCACCTTGCTCAAGGCGCAACCTGCTGCCCGTGACGCGCGCACGGCTCAGGGTTCGACTCCCTTGCATCTGGCAGCAACTAACCCGGATATTTCTTCGCTCAAGGCACTGATTGCTGCCGGAGCTGACCCCAATGCACGTGACGGCGATGGCGCGACTCCGCTACACATGGCCGCCTACACGCAGAATGCCAAACATGCCCAGCTTTTGCTTGAGGCCGGGGCTGACCCGTTTGCTAAAACCAACATTGGCCGCGATCCGACATCCATGGCACGCAAGGCAATGGCCAACGAAGCTGCCGGGGTGATTTCGTTGTGGATACTTAAGGGATGTCAGCCCAAGAAGGCATGTTAAAGTTTTCAGTAAGACGTGATCGTGAATATTGAGCTTATTGGCATGGTCATCATCTTTGTGGTGATCGCCATCGTTGTCATCAAGTCGCAATAAATTCCCGCAATGCTTGCATCCGCCGGCAGAACCGGCGACCATAAACATACCCAAACAAATAACAGGAGACAAACATGCCTAACAGAAAAATTAGCAATGTTATCGCGGGTCAAACCCTGATCACTGCAACCCGAGATATGACTGTTCGTGCAGCCTGCCGCCTGATGGCAGAGAAGCGGATTGGTGCCATGCTGGTCGTTGAGAACCTCAGGATCGTCGGCATTTTTACCGAGCGTGATGCGCTTAACAAGGTGCTGGCTACCAGCATTGATCCAGATACGACCAAGCTTTCACAAGTGATGGTTGCCGACCCGATGACTATTCGTGCTGACAAGCCGCTAGGTTTCGCCTTGGCCATGATGGCTGATGGCGGTTTCCGCCATGTGCCTGTCGTTGATGACAACGGTACGCCGCTTGGTATGGTCTCGGCCCGTGATGCCTTGGGTCAAGATATGCTGGAGTTGGAGAAGGAAATGAAGCGTCGTGAAGAACTGGAAGGTTCTATCGGTTATTGATCCACTCGCTCCACCCCAACTGCGCCAGGGTCGCGGCAAAACAGCCGGACACTGGCGCTTCTACATTCACTAGCTCGCCGTTCGTTGGGTGATTGAAAGTCAAACTGGTGCAGGCAAGCAGCATGCGTGGGCAGCTGAATTGTTCGGCAAAAAAACGATTGTGAATCCCCTTGCCGTGGGTTGCATCTCCGATGATGGGATGGGCAATGTGCTTGAGATGGCGGCGAATCTGATGGCGCCGCCCGGTTAGAGGTTCTGCCTCAACCAAGGCATATCTGCTGCTCGGGTAGCGGTCGACCGCAACAGGCAATTCAACGCTGGCTAAGCGTTGGTAGCGGGTGAGTGCCGTCTGCGCTTCGTCACTTGAACGATCACCTTTCCATTCGCGCTCATCGCGCTGGCGAGTTAGCGGATGATCGATTTCACCTGCCTCAGGTGGGTGACCACGGACAACAGCCAGATATTTTTTCTCTACGGTACTGGCTTCAAATTGTTTGCCAAGCGCGCTTGCCATGTCAGCGCTGAGCGCGAATAGCAGTACGCCGGATGTCCCACGATCAAGGCGGTGTGCGGCCCATACCCATTGCCCGATCTGGTCGCGCAGAATCTGGATCGCAAAACGGGTTTCGTGGCGGTCGATTTCCGAACGATGGACGAGCAGTCCGGATGGTTTGTCTATCGCGATGATGTGCTCATCGCGGTAGAGAATGTCCAGGGTTTCAGGCAAAAAAGCGGCTCTTGGCCTCGGATGGAATTTCCATGCCGGTAATGTGGGCGCGCTCGAGTAATTCCCAGTAATAGCGATAAGAGGCACGGTCGTGTAGCTTGCCTTCGTGCTGTGTTGGCCCCCAGTCTTTGTCTTGGGCGGAGATCAGAATTTCGGCAGAAGCCTGAACCTCGGAAAAGTCCGGGCGCATGGCTTCAACGATCGGCACGATCTGGTTGGGGTGAATGCTCCACATGCGCAGGAAGCCAAACTCGGTACGCGCACGGCGAGCATCATTGCGGATGTATTCGAGATCCTTCAGTTCGGTAGTTACGTTGTGTGAGGGAACGACGCCACAAGCCAGTGCGGCGGCACTGATTTCACACTTGGCTCGGGCGACCAGCGGGTGATCAAACTGACCGGGGCTGCGCATTGCGCTGCCGGGAATCGCGCCATGGTGGCCGGAAACAAAATCCATCAGGCCGAAGTCGAGGCTTTCGACGCCGGGTAGAGCGGCTATATCCCATACTTCGCGCAGGGCGCCGTGCGTTTCAATCAGGATATGTACGGGAATTCTGCGGTCAACATCATAATGCAGCTCAATTTCTCGCAAGGCTTCGATCTGCACCTGTACGTCGCCTGCGCTACAGGGCTTGGGCAGCGTGATGAAGGGCAGGCGGCGACCAGCAATTCTCACCAGAATCTCCATATCCTGCCGCCAGTGCGGGTGAGTCACGTCATGGATACGGGCACCAACGCGATTGAACAGGTTGTCATCGGACATGATGAGCTGAGCTGCCATTTCGGCATGTTCGCGCTCGGCGCCGGCGTGGGCGCCATCCTCGCAATCGCAGGTAATGTCAAAGATCGGCCCCAACTCCTTTTGCAGTTGCAGCGCTTTACGCATCAACTTTTCCGAGCCAGCGTAGTGGTCGACCGCAGGCATTATCGGGAAGGGCTTTTCGCCGGCAAAAAGAACAGCTTTGGGATGGCGCATGAGGTTCCTGAGCAAGAATAAAAAAGGCCGCGATATTTTATCGCGGCCTTTGCTTGAAGCTGAGAACTAATGCTGGATTACAGCATGTCCTTGACGGCTTCGGCTTCGTCGGTCAGTTCTTTCAGCGTGAAATTCATCTTCTCACGACTGTACTCGTCGATTTCCAGGCCCTGGATAATCTTGAAGGAACCATCCTTGCACTCGCATGGGAAACCATAAACGATGCCGGCAGGAATGCCGTAGGAGCCATCAGACGGAACACCCATCGTGACCCAGTCGCTGGAACCAAGAACCCAGTCATGGATGTGATCGATAGCTGCATTGGCTGCAGAAGCAGCAGAAGACAGGCCACGGGCTTCAATAATGGCGGCGCCACGCTTGCCAACGGTCGGCAGGAAGGTGTCGTTGTTCCAAGCGTGATCGTTGATCAGTGCCTTGACATTGTCGCCATTGGATTCGCAGTTGCGGTAGTCAGCATACATCGTCGGCGAGTGGTTGCCCCAAACGACGAGTTTCTTGAACGAAGAAACTGGACGGCCAGCCTTTTCGGCCAACTGTGACAAAGCACGGTTGTGATCAAGACGCAGCATGCCGTGGTAGTTGTTCGGGTTGGTGCGGCCAACTTTTTTGGCAGCAGCAGCAGCGATATAGGCATTGGTGTTGCAAGGATTACCAACAACCAGAACCTTTACGCCTTCGCTGGCATTTTCGGCAATGGCTTTGCCCTGAACGGTGAAGATGGCGCCATTGGCGGTCAGCAGGTCTGCACGTTCCATGCCCTTGGTGCGCGGACGGGCGCCAACCAACAAGCAGACGTCAGCATCCTTAAAGGCAACATTCGGGTCATCGGTAGCGACCATGCCGGCGAGCAGCGGGAAGGCGCAGTCGTCGAGTTCCATCATGACGCCTTTGACGGCTTGCTGAGCCTGCGGCAGGTCAAGCAACTGAAGGATGACTGGCTGGTCTTTGCCGAGCATTTCGCCGGAGGCAATGCGGAACAGCAGGCTATAACCGATCTGGCCGGCAGCGCCGGTAATAGCTACGCGCATGGGTGCTTTTGACATGTATCGCTCCTGTATGAAACAGCAATTATTGGATTATTCAAATCTGCTCGGACGCCTGCCAAAAATCGCCTTGCATGAGC
>CAXYZX010000110.1:0-9059 GCA_964293845.1 uncultured Dechloromonas sp. | reverse complement strand
TTTCGCCAACGGCGCGTGAAATGGCCAGAATGTAGGACGCCGCCAAGCCGGAAAAGGCCGCGGGAACCACGACATGGATGGCGGTGTAAAGCTTGGTCGAACCCATCGCATAAGCACCTTCACGCATGCTCATCGGCACGGCGCGCATGGCATCCTCGGAGAGCGAGGCAATGTAGGGAACGATCATGATGCCCATCACCAGACCGGCAGAGAGCAGCGAGAAGCCAGGTAGCGAAGGGAAAATAAATTGCAGGATAGGCGTCACGACGAGCAGGGCAAAGTAGCCAAAAACGATGGTCGGGATACCGCCGAGCAATTCGAGAATCGGCTTGGCCACTTCGCGCACTTTGGAATTGGCGAACTCGGAGAGGTAGATGGCGATCACCGTCCCCATCGGAATCGCGACCAGCAGCGCGACGGCAGACGAAACGAGGGTGCCGGAAATAAGTACCATGATGCCGAAATGGGCATCATCGAAGAGCGGTGTCCATTGCGTGTCAGTCAGAAAATCGACAATGCTGACATGGCTGAAAAACTGTATGGACTCGGAGACGAGCACATAAACAATGCCGAGAGTGGTCATGACAGAAACGGCGGCTGCGCCGAGAAGGATGGCTTCAATGAGCTTTTCCTTCCAGTTGCGCATGGCGTTGTAAGCCAGACGATCACTGACCTGAGGCAGGCCAGAGGTGTTATTTGCAGACATAGCGTGTGAATTCACTTTGAGAATTCCATAAACAAGAAAGCCGACCCCGTCCGGGGCCGGGCTTTCAACAGCGGGCGATGGCATTCGCCGGGGCGAAGATTACATCTTCGCTTCGCGCTTCATCAAATCTTCAATGGTGATGCCCACTTCATTATGACCACCGAACACCGTGCCGATTTTCTTCTTGTTCACATGCTCGAGATTGCCGGTGTAAGCAGAAGCCGGCAACGGTACGTATTTCACTTCCTTGGTCAGCTTGGCAGCGTTCTTCATGTAGAACTCGACGAACTCGCGAACTTCCGGCTTCTCAAGCGACTTGGCCTTGACGTACACGAAGATCGGACGTGACAGCGGCTGGTAGGTGCCCTTGATCACAGCTTCTTCAGAAGGACCAACGGCAACAGCGCCCGGCTTGGCAACAATCGGCAGCGCCTTCAGCTTGGCGGTGTTCTCGGCGTAGTAGGCGTAGCCAAAGTAACCGATGGCATTGACGTCACGCGAAACGCCCTGGACCAGCACATTGTCGTCTTCCGATGCGGTGTAATCGCCGCGGGAGGACTTGGCCTTGCCGACAATGGCTTCGGTGAAGTACTCGAAGGTACCGGAGTCGGCACCGGCACCGAACAGCTTGACCGGCGCATCAGGCCAGGCCGGATTGACCTGGTTCCACTTCATGATCTTGCCTTGGGCAGCCGGTTCCCAAAGGGTTTTCAGCTCGGCAACGGTGGCTTCCTTGAGGAAGGTGTTTTTTGGGTTGATCACCACGGTCAGCGCATCAAAAGCGACCGGCATTTCGATGTAATCCACACCAGCCGCCTTACAGTCAGCCATTTCCTTGCTGGTGATCGGGCGTGAGGCGTTGGAGAAATCGGTTTCGTCGCGGCAGAACTTCTTGAAACCGCCGCCGGTACCGGAAATACCAACCGTCACCTTGATGGCGTTCTTTTTGGCTTTCTGGAATTCTTCAGCAACTGCTTCGGTGATCGGATAAACCGTCGAAGAGCCATCAATCTTGATGACCTGAGCCTGAACTGCCTGGGTGCCGAAGAGGGCGACGCCAGCAACAGCGAGAGCGGATACGAGCTTGGATTGCTTGAACATGGGGACTCCTGCACATAGTTAGTTGGACAACAATGTGCAGGTTAACCCCCGATTGTTACAGCCGAATGACAGGCTGTAACAATACAACTATTGGCTTACTTGGCTGGGCGCCCGGTCTTGATTCTTTCGACACGCCCCATGACTGCGGCGAGTTCCACGTCGTTCAGAGCAACCAGAGTGGCAATGCCGGCACGCAAAAACTCGCTTTTTTTGAACTCGCTGCCAAGGGTGGCAAGTCGCTTTTTCAAGGCGCCAAGGGCAGCGTATTCATTTTCCGGCATCGCGTAACTGTCACGCACCAGCTTGATTTTTCTGGGCTTGACAGCCTTGAGCGGCTTTTTTGATTTTGGCAGGTCGGGGGCTGGCACCGGAAGACCCAGTGGCTGGGCAATCTTTACCGCCATGGCCTTGGCCAAAGCCTCCGACATCGCTTTCTTGTTACGCGCATTGGTTGCTTCGAGCTCAACGTCCACTTTCCTGACGCGCTTTACTGCCGGCTTGGCAGCGGGAATAGCAGCCAGCGCAACGGAAACCTCGGCGGCCGGCATCGCAACACTCGGCGCAGCGACCGGCTCGGCTACCACTTCAGGTTCTGGCGCTGGCATCTTGGGTGCGGTACGCGGAATCAGTTTCTTCGGTGGCTTGGGCGCGCTGCTTTTGGCAACGGGCTTAGCAGTCTCTTTTGCTTCACTTTTCTTGTTCTGGGCCATCTAACTCTCTCCTTGGAAAAAACCGTATGTGCAGTTTAGAGTTTTTTGAGCTGCCGAAAGTTAAACTTTTTTGACAGTAAAATACTCGCCACACTATAGACAGGGCTGATCATGACGCAAGACGAACTCAAACAGGCAGTTGCTCAGGCTGCCGCCGATTATGTTGCGGTCAACACGCCAGAAGGCAGCATTATTGGCGTCGGCACCGGGTCGACCGCCAACTTCTTCATTGATGCCCTCGCCCCGCTCAAGGCCAAATATCGCGGCGCTGTGGCCAGTTCGGAAGCGACGCGCAAGCGCCTCGAAGGGCATGGAATCAAGGTATTCGACCTCAACGAGGTTGATAACATCCCGGTCTATGTCGACGGCGCCGATGAAGTCGATCATGGCTTGAACATGATCAAGGGCGGTGGCGGCGCCCTGACCCGTGAAAAAATCGTCGCCGCTGTCGCCCAAACATTTGTCTGCATCGCCGACGGCTCGAAGCTGGTGACGACCATGGGCCAGTTCCCGTTACCGGTTGAAGTGATCCCCATGGCGCGCGCCCACGTCGCTCGCGAACTGGTCAAACTGGGCGGCACGCCGGTCCTGCGCGAAGGTTTCGTGACCGACAACGGCAACCTGATTCTCGACGTCAAAGGGCTCAGCATCAGCGACCCCAAAGGGCTGGAAGCGCAGATCAACCAGATCACCGGTGTTGTCACCAACGGCCTGTTTGCAGTGCGCCCAGCCAATGTGCTACTGCTCGGCACGGCCGATGGGGTACGCACCATCCGCTGAGTCATCACCCGGTAACAGATGGCACCCAGACTGACCTGCCCGGCACTGCCGGGCATTTTTTTGTCATTTTGGCGGTCGACCGTAGCGTAAGATTGACCATCCTTCTCTCTTCCAAACGGACACTCATTGCACCTTCCATTCTTAAAACCCCGCCGCCCCAGCCTCAACCTCGCCCTGCAGGGCGGTGGTGCGCACGGCGCCTTTACCTGGGGCGTGCTTGATGCCTTGCTGGCCGATGGGCGCTTTGATTTTGATGGCGTCAGCGGCACCAGCGCCGGCGCGATGAATGCCATCTGTCTGGCCCAAGGTCTGATGAGCGGTGGCCGCGATGGCGCCCGCGAAGCCCTGGCGCGTTTCTGGCACGCGGTTGCCGATAGCTCACCCTTCCCCAGTGCCAGCAACGATGCCTCGGGTGACCCACCGAAAATGCCGGCAGCTTTGAAGCTGATGCTGCAATGGACCGACTACCTCTCGCCGGAACAGTTGAACCCGCTGGATATCAACCCGCTGCGCGACATTCTTGTCGAGCAGATCGACTTTGAGCGCCTGCACAGCGCGAACCCGATCCGGCTGTTCATCGCCGCCACCCACGCCAATTCAGGCAAGGTGCGCATTTTTCGCAATCCTGAACTGTCGGTTGATGCGATCCTCGCCTCGGCCTGCCTGCCAACCATTCACCACACCATAGAAATTGCCGGCGAACCTTACTGGGATGGCGGCTACAGCGCCAACCCGGCAGTTTTCCCGCTATTTTTCGAGTGCGACAGTGCCGACACCCTGCTCGTTTTGCTGACCCCGTTGCGCTATGCCGAAACCCCAGCCTCGGCGCAGGACATCAAGGGGCGATTGCGCGAACTGGCCTTCAACGCCACCTTCCTGCGTGAAATGCGCATGTTCGCCCACTTGCGCGCCCAGGTCGGCTCGTCGCTCTTTCCACTGGGGCGTATGGAACGCCGCCTGAACCGGGCGCGCTTTCATGCGATCAGCGCCGAATCGCTGATGAGCGAGCTACACGCCGAGAGCAAGCTGACCGTCAACCTGCCTTTCTTCAAACGTCTTTTTGACAATGGCCAGGCCCATGCTGAAGCCTGGCTCAGTGAGCACCACGGCGCCATTGGTCAGCAGTCGACGGTTGATCTGGAAGGCCTGTTCTACTAAAAAACCGGGGCTTTTCGGGCGTTGACCGCAACAATTCAATTCAAGAGGCGCGCGGGTGCCGTGCTGACTTCACCCGCACCTATTCGTCGACGCTCAATAAAAACATGGCCGGTTGCGACCCGTCCGGCCGAATTTTTCCCCGCTTTTTTGGCCTGTTTCTTGGCATCCGAGGCGGCAGCAGCGACTTCCCGATGCGAATCACACTCACCGGCCTGCACATTGACAACGCCGATGGAGAGCGTCGGCAAGGCCTGAAAAACGACTTCGCCCTTGCGATTTTCGGCCAGGTAGCCACCCTGCGTGTGGTCGTCGACATTGACCAGACCACTCACCATCTCGCCAAAGCGGTGGACGATTTCCCAGCAGCGCTGCTCCCAATCGGCGCTCTGGAAGACAACGAAAAAATCATCGCCGCCAATATGGCCGACGAAGTCGACACGTTGATCAACCGCTTCGCAGATCAGGCTGCCGAGCAACTGGATCACATCATCGCCGCGACGATAGCCATAGGTATCGTTGTAGGGTTTGAAGCTGTCGATATCAATGTAGGCGGCGACAAAGCCGGTGTTCGCCGCCAGCATGCGGTCGATATGTTCGTTGATCGGCACATTGCCCGGCAACTGGGTCAGCGGATTGGCATAGCGCGCGGCGCTGATCTGCATTTCGGTAATCATCGCCATCAGATCATGGCTGCTGCCGACACCGAGATACTTGCCGTTGCCGGTGACGACAAATCCATCGAACAGGTAATGCTTGGGCGCCAGGGCCAGCATCATCGCCAGTTCCTGCAATGTGGCGTGCTGATCGACAACGAGCGGTGCATGATCCATGAACTGCTCGCAACTCTTGCGCCCGAACAGTTCCTTGCGGAAGGGCCGGGCAAAGCGGTCGATCATGCTGTGGCGATTGATCATGCCGACCGGCAAGTCACCATGCACAACGGGCAGCACATCGAGATCCGGGTTGGCCTCAAAGCGGGCGATCACGCACTCATTGGTCGCCTCCTGCGCTACCGGCGCGATTGGGCGCAGCAGATTGAACGCCGTTGCCGCCTTTGCCCCGCCCGGCGACAGAGATACACGCTGCTGACCAAGTGCCTCAACAACCGCCGGCCTGAGCTGGCGCACCGGCACTGCTTCGGGCATGGAAATGAAATAGCCCTGAACACAGGAAATGCCCATGTCGCGAATGCAGGCAAAATCCTCGGCGCGCTCGATACCTTCGGCAACCAGCGAGGCATTGCAGATCTCGGCCAGATCCTGCATGGCGCGCACAAAATGGTATTTGATGCGGTCGTCGGCGATGCCATGCACGAAGTGTTTGTCGATCTTCACGTATTCGGGCTGCACCTCCGACCACATGCGCAGGTTGGCAAAGCCTTCGCCGAGATCGTCAATCGCAATCTGAAACCCCTGCCCGCGATAATGCAGCAAGGCTTCCTGAATGCCGGGCATATGGATAATTTGCTCGTTTTCCGTCAACTCGATCACCACCCGGTTGGCGGCTATGCCCAGATCACTCAGCAACTGGCGCGTTTCACCATTCATCAGGCGCTCATCAAGCAGACAGCCGGGGGTCACGTTGAGAAAGAGGCGGCCGGGCAGACGATGGTGGGCGAAAGCGCGCAGACTGGCCTCGCGGCAGGCATGCTCCAACTCACGTGCAACCCCGGCCTGGCGCGCTGCGGCGAATAGCTGATCAGGACGATGCAGGGGCGAATTGGCCGGACCGCGAATCAGCGCCTCAAAGCCCAGATAGGCCCGCGCACGAAAGTCCAAAATAGGCTGAAATACCGGGTGAAGCAAGCCTTCGCCAATAATGCGCAGGACTTCCTGGGAATGATCTTCGATCAGAATTGTCATCGTGATGCGCTCAACCAAAACAGGACAGCCAGTTTAGGGTGCAGAGATTTCATCACTGTGACAGCACAAAGGCGTAATCTTCCAGTAAATTATGCGCGCTATGCTAGTTAGTAACCACCAACCTCAACGAGGCCACCATGTCGGAAACGCTGTACTGCTACTGCTGCCGGGTCCATCACCCGCGTGATCAGATGCACAGCTTCATGACCAGCCAGGGCCTGCGCTGGCGCTGTCAGCGCAGCATTGATGCAGCCAAGCGCAGCCGTGATGAACGCGACGCCTTCGGCAAGCAGCAGACTGAAATCAACCGTGAAGCCGCGCTGGAAGTCGCCAACCGGGTTTTCCTTTCCGAACCTTGAAATTACGGTGCAAGCCAGTCATTTTGTTGTAACAGTCGACGGCTAGGCTATCGGTCATCACGTTCTGACTGGAGTACGCCATGCTGTTATCGCCGCACAAGATCACGCAAACCCGTGAACATGCCCTGAATAACCTGCTGGGAGTTTCTTCCGCCTGCCTCGATGCCAGCCAGCGCATGAGCGAGTTATTCGCGGAACGAAGTCGTGCCAGTCTTGGCCGCAGCAGCCGCCACATCGAGCAGATCAGCAGCGGCAATTACGACCCGCTGGCCGACGCTATCCGATTTCTCGGTCAAGGCAGCTCCGATTCAAGCCAGTTTTTTGAGCAGTTTTTTGAAATTCTCGGCAACACCCACAAAGCGATGATCGAGGCGGCCGAGGCACAGATTCACGTATTTGACGAGATTGTTCTGGCCAGCATTTCCCGCCTCAGCAACTTCAGCCCGCGCGAAAGCGAAATGACTTTCGCCGCTATGCGTTCGACCCTGGAGGGCGCCGAACGTACTTTGCACGGCATGAGCAACGCTGCCATTCAGACGGTTGAACTGGCCGAGCAGGAAATTCACCAGCTTTCCGACAGCCTTGCAGACAAGGGCAAGACGACCAGTAAAACACCAACCAAGAGCCGCAAAAAGGCCGAAGAATAAAACAACAAAAAGCATTTGTGCGATCTCTCCCTTACCCGGCTCCGCCGGGTTTTTTGTGCCTGTCTCCCATTCGAAATACTGAGCGTAATCATTCTGCAACCATTACCCGCCATTCTGCTGACATCAAATTTCACTTCACCATGAGGCCACCATGACAGAGACGCTTTTTTGCTACTGCTGCCGAGTCCATCATCCCAGTGAACAGATGCATCGCTTCCGTACCCGCCACGGCTTTCGCTGGCGCTGCCGGCGCACTATCGAAGCGGCACTATGCTCAACCGGCGAACGCGACGCCTTTGGTCGTCTGCAAAGCGAAATCAACCGCGAGAACGCCCAGCAACTGGCCGAGCAGATTTTTGTACCACTTGGCGAGCGGCGCCTCCAGCGCTGACGAGCGATGGCCAAATATCGCATTGACACGCTGGATGCGAGCAGCCCGCTGCTGCTGGAAGCCTGCGTCACTCTGCTGGTCAACGCCTTTGCCAAACCGGAACGCTACAGCGCGCAACGCCTGCATGAAGAGTTGCGCGGTGACACCTCGGTTTTTTATCGGCAGTTTTTTGTCGCCGTCGCCAATGGCGCCATCATCGGCGTCGGCGGCATCAAGGCGGCCGACTGGGCATCGCACACGCACCTGCTCTACCTCTCGGCGGTGGCCCCCGAGCACCGCGGCCAGGGCATCGGCCGGGCCTTGCTCAAAGCGCGAATCGAGTGGGTTGAAGAGCACTTTGAGTCCGGGCGCATCCTGGTTTCAAGCACCAAGACCAAGCGTTTTCATGAGTTTGGCTTTGTCGATATCCGGAAAAGTATCGTCGAAGGACGACACCTGATGCTACGGCGCTTTTAGGGCGCGAAAAAATCAGGTGTTTCTTGCTGTGGACCGCAACATTCTGCCTAACGCTCAAGCCTGAACTTGCCGATCGCCTGGCGCAAGTTGCCGGCCAGACCTTCAAGCAATCTTGCCGAAGCGGCAGCCCCCTTCAACGCTGCGCCATTTTCTTCCGAGAGACGGGCGATCCCAAAAACCAGCGACTCGATACGGCCAGTTTCTTCGCGATGCGTACCTAGTGCATTACTGATACGCGCACTGGCCGCCTCAACGAGATGTGCCTGATCACGCACCCGGCTCATCGCCAGCGCCGCTTCACCGGCCCGCACATTACTCGTCGCCACGTGACTAGCCGCCGTGCGCACCGCCGTTCCGGTCGCCGCCGCAATATCCTGCATGCGGGCGATCATCTGGCTGATTTCCTTGGTGCTGTGCGCGGTACGTTCAGCCAGCTTGCGCACTTCGTCGGCGACCACAGCGAAGCCACGCCCGCTTTCGCCGGCACGCGCAGCCTCAATCGCGGCGTTAAGGGCCAGCAGATTGGTCTGCTCGGCGATGCCGGCAATCACCGCAACCACCGAGGAAACCTGACGCGTTTCAGCCTCCATCCGTTCAAGACAAACGGTTGCCTGAACCACGTCGCCCCCCATTTTTTCCAAGACGCCCTTGGCCAGATTGACCGAAGCCATCCCCGATGAGGCCAATTCGTCCGAGCTGCGCGCGACGGCATCCGAGGCGTTTGCTGCTTCAACGATCTCGCTCACCTGGCGGGCGGCACCGGCTATCGCCTGCACCACTTGGCCGGTATCCTTTTCCTGCTGATGCGCGCGCCCGGCTGATGCCGAGGCGGCGTTGGCCAGCGCCAGCGAGCCTGAAGTCATGGCGTGAGCGCTATCGACGATCTCGC
>CAXYZX010000109.1:0-9069 GCA_964293845.1 uncultured Dechloromonas sp. | reverse complement strand
ATTTCAACGGCAATATCGCGTTGACCGTCACCGCCATCGCCACCGATGGCAGTGCCGCACCGGCCAGCACAACGAGCACCCTCAACGTCACTGTGAACCCGGTCGTTGATCTGACCGGTGCCGACGACAGCGCCACCACCAATGAAGACACGGCAGTCACCGCCAGCGTCACGGCCAACGACAGCACCACCTCGGGCGGCACGCTGACCTATGCCAAGACGACCGACCCCTTGCATGGCAGCGTCACCGTCAATCCAGACGGCAGCTACACCTACACCCCGACCGGCAACTACAGCGGCGCGGACAGCTTCACCTACACCGTCACCGACGTCGCCTCCGGCGAAAGTCTGACGCGCACCGTCAACCTGACCGTCACCCCGGTCTCCGACACACCGACCCTAAGCGTCTCAGGCAGTGGTGACGAAGACACGGCGATTCCGCTCACCATCACCCCGGCCCTGACCGACACCGACGGCAGCGAAACGCTGGCAATCGAGATCAGCGGCTTGCCGGTCGGCAGCGTCCTGACCAATACGGCCGGCGATACGCTCACCATCACCAGCGGCAGCATCACGCTGACACCGGCGCAACTCGCGGGACTCAGCCTGACGCCGCCCGCCAATTTCAACGGCAATATCGCGTTGACCGTCACCGCCATCGCCACCGATGGCAGTGCCGCACCGGCCAGCACAACGAGCACCCTCAACGTCACCGTTAACCCGGTCGTTGATACTGCCAGCATCACTGGCAACGATGCTGGTTCCGTCATCGAGAACAGTTCACCGCAAATCTTGACTACGTCAGGGCAGTTAAGCGTCAGTGATCCAGATGTTGGCGAGTCTTCATTTGTCCCCGGAGCCACAACCGCTTCGTCTGGTGCTCTTGGAACATTGACGATTACGGCCACCGGAGAGTGGACTTACACTGTTGCGAATGCGGCGGTTAAGTATCTGAGCCAGGGCGCTACCAAAGTTGAAACCTTCACGGTGCGTACGGTTGATGGTTCAACACGCAATATCACCATCACCATCATCGGTGTTGATGACGCCATACCGAGATTGGCAAACTCCGGTTTTATCCACTATGCGCCGATTCGCTCGGAACTCGTGGCTGCTGAGACAGGCTTTATTCCGGCGCTCTATGTCCTGCCGGCGGTTAGCGATGCGCAAGAACAAACTTCAGGCATTACGGATGGCAGATTAATTCGCTCGCAAAGCATTGGAGCCGGATTGGGGATGGATATTGCCCTGTATGTCCTGCCCGCAGTCGGCGATGTTGGCAGTGATAGTCAAGCTATTACCGCCGCGATCAATGGCGCCATGGCCAGATCATTCGGTCCGAATGCTGGCGCCCACTTGCTGGGCGCGGACCCTATTGCCTTCGATCTGGCAACTGCTGAGGGCGCGTTGCCTCCTGCAGCCAGTCAGGCTCAGATTTCCAGCCTTGAAAAACCAGTATCCGTTGCCGCCCCCATCGCGCGCAAGAGTTTTGCGCAACAGCTCAATCTTGCTGCGCGAGATCGCTACCTCGGAAAATTTTCGCCGATAGCGCGTGGCTTGGCTGTAGTGCCGCACATTGACGAAACAACCGATCATTCCACCCCTGCTGACCGTAGTGCAGCCTGAATTTAAATATCACCAATTTCGTTTGACTAAAATGGCCATTCACCAAAACTCCCGCTTCAAACTAAAACGGCTTGCCGCACTGACAGGCGCTATCGCCCTGCTTTCAGGTTGCACCATCAACCCCAAGCAGCTCACCGATAGCGAAGTCAGAAGCCGAGTTCATGACGATCAGGCATTGCTTTACGTTGAGCAGGAGCAGGTCTTCAAGCCGATCAGCTTTGATGAAGCTGTGGCACGAGCGCTCAAGTACAACCTCGACTATCGCCTCAAGATCATGGAATCCGCGCTGGCCTCCGGGCTGGCCAACCTGTCGCGTTACGACATGCTGCCCAATCTTCTGGCCAACGCCGGGTATGCATCTCGCAACAATGACTCGGGTGGCAATAGCGTCGATATTGACACCGGCCAGCGCACCCTGACCAACTCAACCTCCCAGGAGCGCAATCGCCAACTGGCCAGTGCCGAGTTTTCCTGGAACATGCTGGATTTTGGCGTTAGCTACTTCCGCGCGAAGCAACAGGCAGATCAGTATCTGATCGCCGAAGAACGTCGCCGTCGCGTCATCCAGAACATTTTGCAGGACACGCGCGCTTCCTATTGGCGTGCCGTGGGTGCCCAGCGTTTGGCACGGGATGCTGAAGTGCTCGGCGAACGCGCCCGTTCGGCGCTCGAACGGTCACGCGAAGCCGAAGCTCAGGGGCTGCTACCGCCGCGCGATGCACTCAATTATCAACGCATGCTGCTCGATGCGGTGGCCTTGCTTGCCTCACGCCGCCAGGAACTGGAGTTTGCCAAACGTGAGTTGGCTGCACTGATGAACGTGACGCCGGGGACCGACTTTACGGTTGTTGAAGGGGTCGAGCCAGCGCTCATGCCGGTTCCCTTCAATATTGCCGAACTGGAAGAAGTGGCGCTTTCAAACCGCCCGGAATTGCGTGAAGAAGATTTCCGCAAACGCATCACGGCAGACGAAGCCCGTCGCCAGCTAGTCTCCTTGTTACCGGGGATCAGCTTCACTGCCGGTGCGCAGTACGATTCAAACCAGTATTTGTACAACAACAACTGGATCGAATCCGGGGTTCGCGTCAGCTTCAATCTGATGAAGGCGCTCTCCTACCCGGCAATGAAAGACGTCCAGGAGGCCCAGAAAAAAAATGACCAGGCGCGCCGTCTTGCCTTGTCGATGGCCATCCTGACGCAGGTTCGCGTATCGGTAGAACGTTATCGCCTGGCTTTGCATGACCTTGATATTGCGCGGGACTCCAATACGGTCGACCAGCGACTGGTCAGCTACGCTCGTGCCGCTGAGAGCACAAGAGCCGATACCGAACTCGAGTTGATCCGAGCTGAAACACGGGCGCTCAATTCGCAGTATCAGCGCTACGCTGCGTATGCCACAGCGCAAACAGCGTTTGGTCGCATTTACAATTCGATTGGTCTGGAAGTCCTGCCAGCCAATTTGGAAACCGCGTCCGTAGCAGAACTGGCCAGCGCGGTTGCAGAAAATCTGCGCACATTGGAAGCTGAAGCCTTCCCTCGTATGGATGCCAATACGAGCGCCGCGCCGCCAACGCGCCTGATGATCGAACTACCGGGCAACATGAGCGGCGTTGAGAGCAACGCCCTGCGCCAGGGCGTTGAAAAAGTATTGCTGCGAAACAATATCGTTGTCCTCGGCAGTCTTGAGTCCGGTACGCCGCGACTCGACATGAAACTGGTTCAAGCACCGGCACAAGATGGCGTCCGGCGCGTCAAGTGGGAAATTTCTGTCAACAGAGGAGATGGCAAACAGATGGGTACGGTAAGTTACGCCAGTACCCTCATCGGCGGTGACAACAACAAGGCAATGACAGCCTTTGCGGAAGCGGCGACCGTCGCCAATATCAAGAAAATTGATCAATGGCTGCGCGCCACTGCGGTTCGCTAATGAACCGGGGATTAGTGAATTCGCTGTTTTTGTTCAGCTTGATATCTTCAAGCACCCATGGTTTTGCCCAGACGCCGGCCAAACCCCCAGCGCAGCCCGCACTCAGCGCCCGAGCCGTAGAAAATCCGAATGAAATTCGGGTTTTGCTGGCACCTGAACTGGAAACCACGTTGGTCAGCCAGATCGTCGGGCGGATTGCTGCGGTCAACGTCCATTTGGGGCAAAGTTTCAGCAAGGGCAAAACGCTGATCCAGTTCGATTGCAGCGAGCAAGCCGCGCGCGTGGATATGGCGCAGGCGGAGCTGGCAGCGGCCCGCGAGAACCACAACGCCAAGGTACGCCTGCAAGGCCTGCAGCAGGCCGCAGAAGTTGAAGTCTCGTTGGCGGCAAGCAATGCCGCCAAGGCGCGTGCCCAAGTCAATCTCTATCGAGCCCAACTCGGCCAGTGCTCGATACAGGCACCTTTCTCCGGTCAGGTGGTGAAAATCGCGGTCAAGCCGCACCAGGGCGTCAATCAGGCGCAGCCATTGATGGAAATCATCAGCGACGGCCCGCTCAAGTTGCGCCTGAATGCCCCGGCCAAGTGGGTCAAATGGCTGAAGATTGGCAGCCCTTTCGAGGTAATTATCGAAGAAACCGGCAAGCACTATCAGGCCAAGGTTTCAGCACTCAATGCCCGGATTGATGCCGTGAGCCAAACCATCGAGCTGGAAGCCACGATGATCAACAAAGCCCCGGATCTGCTGCCCGGCATGAGTGGCACCGCACGCTTCACCCCGCCATCGTGAGTTCGGTAGCGGCAGGCAGGGATTAAGTCACGATGCATGAGGCGACGGCCAATTTGCCGATAGTGCTCGGTTTGCAACAGCGCGCGCTGGCCGCCGCTGATGAAGCCGAACTCGCCTTTCTGATCGCCAACGAAACCTGGCACTTGCTGCCCTACAAGCAGGCCGCTGTATTTTTGATCGATTCTTTCGGACGACCGCAACTCAAGGTCGTTTCCGGGCTGGTCAGCGCACTTGAAGACACCCCGTTCACGCTGTGGATCACACGGGTGTGTTCCTTGCTGCTGAATGATCCGTCGACCACCGGTCAGGCGCGTCGCCTGACTGCACTGTCGCTACCTGTTGAGTTGCGCGAAGGCTGGGGTGAATGGTGGCCGGAAAACGCGCTCTACCAGCCCTTGATTACCCCCGCTGGCAGCTTGGTCGGAATGGTCCTCTACGTTCGTGATGAGCCTTGGCAGGATGAAGCGCTTGAACTGATGAGCTTGTTGCACGGCCATTACGCCTACTGCCTGAACACTTTCCGCAGGAATCGCCCGCTGCTTTCCGATCTCTGGCACAGGCTCAAGGGGCAGCCCAAACGACTAAAAATGATCGCCTTCGGCATCGCTGCAGCCCTTCTTGTCCCGGTGCCGCTATCGGTCATCGCCCCGGCTGAAATCATCGCCCTCAAAGCCGAAATGGTGTCGGCGCCCACCGAGGGGGTTATCAAAACATTTCACGTTCAGCCCAATCAGCCGGTCAAACAGGGGCAAGTGCTTTTTTCGCTGGATGACACCACCCTGCGCAATCGCCGTGACATCGCCACGCAAGCTCTGGCGGTTGCCCGCTCCGATGCCCTGGCGGCCGGCCAGAAATCGTTTGATAACCTGCAGAGCAAGTCGGAACTGGCCGGGCTGCTCGGCAAGGTTCGCGAGAAAGAATCCGAGCTCGCCTACATTGATGAACTGCTCGGTCGCATCGACGTACAGGCCAGCCACGACGGTGTTTTCATCTACGGCGATCCGAATGACTGGGTCGGCAAACCCGTGACCACGGGCGAGCGTATCGCCCAACTGGCGCAGCCAGATGATCTCGGTGTCCTAGTCTGGGTGCCGGTCGGTGATGCGATTTCCCTTGAGGCCGGGGCCAGCATGCGTGTCTATCTGCAGGTGTCACCGCTCAATGCCCTGTCGGCAACGCTGACCGAAACCAGCTATCTCGCCACGCTGTCGCCTGAAAGCGTCGCCTCCTATCGTATTCGCGGCAAGCTTGCCGAGGGTGAGCGCGCGCATATCGGGCTGCGCGGCGTCGCCAAGGTTTATGGTGGCTGGCGGCCCTTCATCTACTGGGTTATGCGCCGTCCGCTCGGCGCCCTGCGGCAATGGATAGGCCTGTGAGCGAGACGGCAAGCGCGCCCCCCTCCAAGCTGCCTGCACTGCTGCCGCCGCTGCGCGAGGAATTGCAGTTGCATGCGGCAGCACCGTATAGCGATGGATCACCGGCCTGGGTGATTCAAGATCCGGTCAACAACCGTTTTTACCGCATCGGCTGGCTGGAGTTTGAGTTGCTCACCCGCTGGTCACTTGCTTCGGCCGAGTTGGTCCTTTCGTCGACCGCCGCCGAAACCCTGCTCTCACCACAGGCTGAAGAGCTGGAAGCGCTCTACGCTTTCCTGCTACACAACCAGTTGTTGACCATCCATGAAATCAGCCATACCCGCGAACTGGTCGCCCGCTTTCGCGCCAGCACGCAAAACCGGCTGACCTGGCTCCTGCATCATTACCTGTTTTTCCGCATTCCAATATTTCACCCGGCCGATTTGCTGCAAGCCGCAAAGCCATGGACTCACTGGATTTTTAGCCGTTTTACAGCGTTGACCGTAGCAATCCTCAGCCTGCTCGGTTTAATCCTGACGGCACGGCAATGGGATGTCTTTGTCGGCAGTTTTGTCGATACGCTATCGCCCGGCGGCCTGGTTGCCTATTTACTAGCACTCGCCGTGACCAAAAGCCTGCATGAGCTGGGTCACGCTGTGACCGCAACCCGATATGGCCTACGCGTCGCGCACATGGGTGTGGCGTTTCTCGTCCTCTGGCCGATGCTTTATACCGATACCGGCGAAACCTGGCGGCTATCCGACAATCGCCAACGGCTACGCATTGCCGCCGCCGGCATCATCACCGAACTGGCCATTGCCGGGCTTGCCACGCTGGCCTGGCACCTGACCGCGGACGGCGACCTCAAGCAGGCACTATTCTTCGTCGCTACGACTGCCTGGGTCATGACGCTGGCACTCAATCTCAGCCCCTTCATGCGTTTTGATGGCTACTTCATTTTGTCCGATGCGCTCGACATGCCGAATCTGCATGAACGTTCCTTCGCCGTGGCACGCGCCGCCCTGCGTAATACCCTGCTTGGCTGGAACGAGCCAGACCCGGAAATACTGCCGCCCAGGCAGCGCCGCGCCATGATTGCTTTTGCGACGGCTACCTGGCTCTACCGGATGGCCCTGTTTATCGGTATCGCCGTCGCCGTCTATTTCATGTTTTTCAAGCTGCTCGGTATCTTCCTGTTTGCCGTTGAGCTCGCCTGGTTCGTGATTCTGCCGCTATGGCGCGAACTCAAGGTCTGGCATCAGCGTCGTACTGAAATTTTGGCCTATAAAAAGCGGTTGACCGTAAGCATTGCCTGCGCGCTACTGCTTGTCGCGCTAATCCCCTGGCGTTACCAGATTCAGGGCGATGGCTACGCCCACCCGGCCCAAATTCACACCTTTTACAGCCCGATGGCGGCTCGTCTGCTCGATAAGCCAGCCAACCAAAGTCATGTTATCGCCGGCCAGCCGCTATTCACGCTCGAACAACCAGAACTCGCCTACCGCACCAGTCTGGCCAATGCATCGATCGATGCATTGGGTAGCCAGTTGCGCGGCCTTGCCGCGATGCCCGACGGTGAAGAACGTCGCCATATTCTCAACAGTCAGCGCGCCCTGCATGCCGCGGAAGCGCAGGCGCAGGCCGACGAGGTCGCGCGGCTGGTTATGAGCGCCCCTTTTGCCGGCATTCTGACTGTCCTCGACAGTGAACTCGCGCCTGGCACCTGGGTGGGGCAACACAAGGCACTCGCCACGCTGGTCGCTCCCGATCAATGGCAGGCTGAAATACTGATCAATCAGGACAGCCTGAGCCGGGTTTCCAAGGAAGCCATCGTTCGCTTTTACCCGGAAGGCCAGCGCCTGTTCCCGCTGATCGGCAAGGTGATCGACATTGAAAGCGTACGCACCCACGCGCTGCCCCATGCGCTGCTTTCCAGTCAACATGGCGGCAATATTCCGGTGATTCCGAATGAACAAGGGCTGACGCCACGTGATGCGCTCTATCGCGTGCGCGTCGCTCTTAACGAAAAACCTAGCGCCCTGAAAATTCTGCGCGGCACCGGCGTCATTGAAGGCACGCCCGAAAGCTGGCTGGTCAGCGCCCTAAAACCTGTTTTGATTATCCTGCTCAGAGAACTGAGTTTCTGAGTTTTGCCCGTGGAGAAAATGATGAATAAATTCCTGCTTACCCCGTTGCTGGCCAGCCTGCTCTTCACCGGGGGTGCATTAGCCGAATCTTCGATCCCGACAGGCCGGCTGGACCGAATCATGGAAACCAAAATCCTGGTTGCCGGCTATAGCGAGCAAAGCATTCCTTTCAGCTACCTGAATAACGGCAAACCTACCGGGTTTGGCGTTGAACTTACCGAGCGGGTAGCGCAGGCCGTTCGCAAGAAACTGAATGCGCCTGACGTTCGAATCCGCTGGAATGCCGTGACCTCGAGCACGCGGTTGCCCTTGATCTCGACCAAAACAATCGATATCAGCTGTACAACGGATGCCCACACCAAGGCACGTGCGGAAACGGTCGGATTCTCAAACGCGTTCTACATTTCCAATGCGGCAATCGTGGTTGCCAAGGATCTGAATGTAAAGGGGCTGGTTGACCTGCAGGGGAAACGACTCGCCGTGCCTGATGGATCGATGGTCGAAAACAGATTGCGAAACGAGTTTGCGGAGAAAGCCCGCAACGTGAACATCGTTCCAGTTCGGAGCAACTGGGTGGGAATGAACAACTTATTCGAAGGCAAAGTTGATGCTTTCAGCAATATGCACACGATGATATCTGCCGAGTTGTTTCGTCATCCGCAAGCGGATAAATACGAAATTGTCCTCGCCAACCCTTACAAGGAAGCCTACGCCTGCTTGTTGCCCAAGGGGGACACGGAATTCAAAAAGCTGGTTGATGATGTGCTGGCCGGCATGATGCAAAGCGGAGAAATGGAAACGCTTTACACGAAATGGTTCACCCTGCCGATTCAACCGTTTGGAAAGAGCTTGAATGTGCCACTCAACGAGGCTACTCAGGCTTTGTACAAAGCGCCGAATGATACGCCGATAGAATAACGGCTGGCTGTTTGGAGTGCCTATCGATGTAGGGAACTTCTTCAGTTGTTGAACTACCGTGATGGAATTTGGCTGCTGAATGGACGGTGTATTCCTAATTGCAGGAGGAGGGCTGGAATTTTGTGTAAAGCTGTTCATGATTTCCGGTCGGCCATACTTCATGATGGCCTATTCCACAGCATCGACGCAGGTATCAGCCGTCAGGCTGTTCGACAGGCGCCAACTCAGCACCCGACGGGTTGCCCACCCGAGGTGTTCTCGAGCAATTGTGTCTTCCATTGCGTAATCTGATTCGGATGAACGTCAAAC
>CAXYZX010000108.1:0-9069 GCA_964293845.1 uncultured Dechloromonas sp. | reverse complement strand
TTTTAACCTTGGCATGGCTGTTGCTCATGAGCAAGCCAAAGGAAAAATCATGAAAAGTACTGTTAAATCCACTTGTTGTTATTGCGGCGTCGGTTGCGGCGTTCTGGTCGAGACTATCGACGGCAAGATATCCGGCGTTCGTGGTGATCCCGATCATCCGGCCAATCGTGGTCGTTTGTGCACTAAGGGCGCAACGCTCAACCAGACAGCCCCATTAACTTATCGCCTGCAGTATCCACAGCAAAGCTTGCGGTCGACTGGTCAAAAGCGCCGGATTTCCTGGGATACCGCGCTCGAGGAAGCGGCAACGAAATTTGCTGATACGATTCGCGCGCATGGCCCGGATGCAGTTGCTTTCTATATCTCTGGGCAGTTGATGACTGAGGACTACTATGTCTTCAATAAGTTGGCCAAGGGGCTGATTGGTACCAATAACGTTGATACCAATTCACGCCTTTGCATGTCCTCGGCAGTTGCCGGCTACAAACAGACCTTGGGTGCCGATGCGCCGCCCTGCAGTTACGAGGATATTCTGCAGGCCAAGGTGATTTTCATTGCCGGGGCCAATCCGGCTGTCGCTCATCCCATTATTTTTCGCTATATAGAAGATGCCAAGGCAGCGAATCCTGATCTAAAAATTATCGTTGCCGACCCGCGTCGCTCGGAAAGCGCGGAAATTGCCGATCTCCATTTACCGATCAAGCCGGGAAGCGACATCGCCTTGTTTAACGGCATGTTGCATGTCCTGATTAACGAGGGCATGGTTGATCAGGCCTATATCGATGCTCATACCAGCGGCTTTGCTGCGCTGTCCGAGATTGTCAAGAATTATTCACCGGCAACGGTTGCCGAGATATGTGGCATCGATGCCGCGGCTATCGTCCAGGCAGCGAAATGGTTTGGCGGTAGCGGTGCCTCCCTGTCGATGTATTGCCAAGGCCTGAATCAGTCGGCACACGGCACACACAATAATGCCGGAATCATTCATTTGCATCTGGCTACCGGCCAGATTGGCAAGTCGGGTGCCGGGCCGTTTTCGCTGACTGGTCAGCCAAACGCCATGGGCGGACGTGAAGTCGGTGGCTTGTCTAACCTGATGTCGGCCCACCGCGATCTGGCTAATCCCGTGCATCGTGCCGAGATGGCGCAATTCTGGGGTGTCCCCTTTGTTCCGGCCACTCCTGGAAAGTCTGCGGTCGACCTGTTTAAAAGCCTGAAAACTGGCGAGATCAAAGCAGTGTGGATCGCCTGCACCAATCCCGCCCAATCCCTGCCAAATCAGGCGGAGGTGCGCGAAGCCCTGCAATGTGCCGAATATGTCGTGTTGCAGGAAGCCTACGCCAACACCGATACAGCGGACTATGCCGACCTTCTGTTGCCGGCCACTGGCTGGGGGGAAAAATACGGCACCGTGACCAACTCCGAGCGCTGCATTACTCGGGTCATGCCAGCTGTGGCTGCGCCGGGTGAGGCGCACCACGACTGGCAGATCATTGTCGATTTTGCCCGTGCTCTGGGTAAGAAGTTGGATCATGCAGCGGCTGATCGACTTTTCCCCTATGACAATGCCGAAGCGATTTTCAATGAACACCGCGCCAGTACTCGCGGCCGTGATCTCGATATCAGCGGCTTGAGTTATGCCCTGCTTGAGCGTGACGGACCGCAGCAGTGGCCCTATCCCGAGGGCGCCAGTGGCGGCAAAGTCAGACTTTATGAAGATGGCGTTTTCCCGACCGCCGATGGCAAGGCACGTTTCGTCGCCATTGAGCACCTGCCGACCGCCGATGTGCTCAGTGCTGCTGCGCCGATCAGCCTGCTCTCCGGGCGCATGCGTGACCACTGGCATGGCATGAGCCGTACCGGTACGGTGCCGCGTCTGTTCAATCTGGAAGATGAGCCGCTGCTCGCCATGCACCCGTGCGACATGCGTCACCGTTCGCTGGATAGTGGTGATCTGGTGCGCGTCAGCAATGCCCGTGGTGAGATGAAGGTGCGGGTTGCCGAGCGCCCCGGTTTGCAGAAGGGCAGGGCATGGATGCCGATGCACTGGGGTAGCCAGTTCATGAATTCGCCAGGTGCCAATGCCGTGGCCAGCGATGCCATTGATCCTTATTCCAAGCAACCAGAACTCAAGCACGCAGCGGTACAAATAACGAAACTCGACTTGCCCTATCCGCTGGCCATTATCCGGCGCTGCCCGGATCAGGAATCGGCACTCGAACTGATGCAACGGGCCCGTGCTGCCTTGCCGCGCTTTGCCTATGCCACCCTCAATCTCTATGGGCGCAGCAGCCCGCTTGTGGTTTTTCGTGCGTCCAGTGCCGAAGCGGTAGCCGCGGACTTGCTGCAGGAAATGGATGTACTGTTTGGCATCGATGGCGCGGAGGGGGCCATCGTCTTTGCTGATGCAAAGCGTCACATCGCCAAGAAAGCCATCAGCATCGAAGGTCGTCTGCTTGGTGTGCGGCTGGCCGGTGAAACCCTGGCGCAAACCTGGCTCAAACAAGCCATGGCAGAAGATGAGCTTGACGCCAGCCTGATCCGTTTTGCCCTGGCACCCAGTGCCAAACCACCAGTTAGTGTCGCGCCGCGCAACATCATCTGCAAGTGTGCAGATGTTAGCGATGCGCAGATCAACAAGGAACTGGCAGCAGGTGCCACCCTGCCACAGCTTCAGGACAAGCTGAAATGTGGCACCTTCTGCGGCTCCTGTGTCCCGGATATCAAGCGGATGGTGGCAGAGTGCAATAAAAATGAAGATATAGCGGCCTGAGACCGCTTGGAGAAGACAATGAGTTACGCCAATTACATCAAGGAAATCGGACGTGGCGCACAAGGGGCGCGCAGTCTATCAATCGATGATGCCCAAAAGCTCTATGCGGCCATGCTTGATGGCGGGGTTCCTGATCTTGAATTAGGCGCCATCATTCTTGCGCTGCGCGTCAAAGGTGAAGCTGTTGATGAAATGCTCGGCTTCATGGCGGCGGTGGATGATCGTACGGAAGCTCTCGAGGTACCACATGCCCGAGTTCGGCCGGTGGTTCTGCCCACCTACAATGGTTCGCGCAAGGAACCCAACCTGACACCCTTGCTGGCACTGATGCTGCAGCGCTTTGGCATCCCGGTACTGGTGCATGGTTTGCTCGAAGGCATGGGGCGTGTGACGACCGGGCATATTTTGCGTGAACTGGGCATCATGCCGGCGGCGACAACAGCTCAGGCGCAGACCATGCTGGAAACCAAGGGTCTCGCCTTTGCCCCGCTTAACGCGCTGTCCCCCGGTATCCACAGCCTGCTTGGTCTGCGGGCCAGGATGGGCGTGCGCAGCAGTGCCCACAGTCTGGTCAAGCTGATTGATCCGTTTCGTGGTGAAGGCGTTCTGGTGGCGGCGGCAACCCACCCTGAATTCATCGACCTGATGCGCGGCATGCTGATCGCCCGTGGCGGGCGCAGCATATTGCTGCGTGCTAGCGAAGGCGAGCCTTATGCCAACCCCAAGCGGCGACCACGCCTCGAATATGTGCATGAAGGCCAGGCAGAAGTGTTGTTTGAAGCCGAGCATGACAGCTTGCGCGGCCTGCCCAATTTGCCTGAAGCGACGGATGCAGCGGCAACGGCGCGGTGGACGCGCAAGGTTGTGGACAATCAGTTGCCCTTGCCAAAACCTATCGCCAATCAGCTCGCCTGCTGTCTCTACGCCAGCGGCTATGCCGAAGGCCTCAATCAGGCCAAGGCCATTGTTGCCGTTCAAACTGGCAGCATGACGGCACCTATCCTTTGAACGGGATAAGCAGTTTTTCTCCCTCAAATGTTGCACTGCAATGGCTATTGAGCACTGTTGTGGTGCAAGCCTTCGGGCACCTGTTGCGGTCGACGCCGCAGAATCAATAAAAATCAATGATTTGAATCGCTGGCACGGGGCTTGCAAGGGTAAGCCATTACAGCGAATCACCCGCCAACGAGGGCGGCCTTGGCCTGAGTGGCCTGCAATGGCAACGATGTCATGCGCTGAAGAAAATTTTGCACCTTGCGGTGCGCGCAACGTTGGAGTCAAACATGAGCAAACCTCGTCTCGTCCTCATCGGTAACGGCATGGCCGGTGTTCGCACCGTTGAAGAACTACTGAAAATCAAGCCGGACCATTACGACATCACGATCTTCGGTGCCGAACCCCACCCGAACTACAACCGTATTCTGCTTTCCCCGGTGCTCGCCGGTGAAATGACCATCTCCGAAATCGTCCTTAACGAACTGGAGTGGTACAAGGAAAAGGGTATCAAGCTCCATACCGGCAAAAACATTGCCAAAATCGACCGCGTCAAGCGCAAGGTGATTGCCGACGACGGTACGGAAGAAGAATACGACCGCCTGCTGGTCGCCACCGGTTCGACCCCTTTCATGCTGCCGATTCCCGGCAACGACCTACCCGGTGTCATCGGTTATCGCGACATCAAGGATACCGACGAGATGATCGAAGCTGCCAAGCTGCACAAGCACGCAGTAGTCATCGGCGGCGGCCTGTTGGGTCTGGAAGCTGCCAACGGCCTCAAGCTGCGCGGCATGGACGTCACCGTGGTGCACCTTGGCCCGTGGCTGCTCGAGCGTCAGCTTGATGAAATCGCCGGCAAGATGTTGCAGAAGTCGCTTGAAGACAAGGGTCTGAAATTCCTCCTGCAGAAGCAGACCGAGGCTTTGATTCAGGGCGAATCCGGCCGCGTTGCGGCAATCCGCTTCAAGGACGGCATGCAGATTCCGGCCGATCTGGTGGTCATGGCCGCCGGTATCCGCCCCAACTACGCGCTGGCCGAATCTTCTGGTATTTATTGCAATCGCGGCATTGTGGTTAATGACACGATGCAGACCTACGACCCGAAGGTGTACGCCGTCGGCGAGTGCGTCAGCCATCGCGGCATCGCCTACGGCCTGGTCGCGCCGCTCTTCGAGCAAGCCAAGGTCGCCGCCAACCATCTGGCCGGCTACGGCATCGGCCGCTATACCGGCTCGGTAACCTCGACCAAGCTGAAAGTCACCGGCATCGACCTGTTCTCGGCCGGTAACTACATGGGCGGCGAGGGGACCGAGGAAATCGTCCTCAACGACCCCTACGGCGGCGTGTACAAGAAGCTGGTGATCAAGGACAACAAGCTGGTCGGCGGCGTCATGTACGGCGACACGGCCGACGGTCCGTGGTACTTCCAGTTGCTGAAGGACGGCCGCGACATTCACGACATCCGCGATCAATTGATCTTCGGCCAGTCGCTGGTTGGCGACGTTGGCCATGCCGGCAAGAGCAAGGCCGCCGACATGCCGGACAGCGCCGAGGTTTGCGGCTGTAACGGCATCACCAAGGGCGTCATCGTCCAGGCAATCAAGGCCAAGGGGCTGTTCACGCTGGACGAGGTCAAGAAGCACACCAAGGCTGCCTCGTCCTGCGGTTCCTGCGCCGGCCTGGTCGAGCAGATCCTCGCTTCGACCATCGGTGGTGCCTACACGCCGGCCGCTTCTGACAAGAAACCGGTCTGTGGCTGTACCGAGCATTCGCACAAGATGGTGCGCGACGCCATCCGCGACCAGCACCTGATCACCAAGGAAGCCGTCTTCAAGACGCTGGAATGGAAGACGCCGAACGGTTGCGACAAGTGCCGCCCGGCGGTGAACTACTACCTGATTTCGACTTGGCCGCATGAAGCCAAGGACGATCCGCAGTCGCGCTTCATCAACGAGCGTTCGCACGCCAACATCCAGAAGGACGGCACCTACTCGGTCGTACCACGGATGTGGGGTGGCCTGACGACGCCGAACGAACTGCGCGCCATTGCTGATGCCGCCGAAAAATACAACGTACCGACGGTGAAAGTCACCGGCGGCCAGCGTATCGATCTGCTCGGCGTCAAGAAGGAAGACCTGCCGAAGATGTGGGCCGACCTCAACGCCGCCGGCATGGTTTCCGGCCACGCCTACGGCAAGTCGATCCGCACCGTGAAGACCTGCGTCGGTGCCGAGCACTGCCGCTTCGGTACGCAGCTAGCGATGTCAATGGGCGTCAAGCTGGAAAAAATGCTGTTCGACATGTACGCCCCGCACAAGGTCAAGCTCGCCGTCTCCGGCTGCCCGCGCAACTGCGCCGAAGCTGGCATCAAGGACGTCGGCATCATCGGTGTCGATTCCGGCTACGAGATCTACATCGCCGGCAACGGTGGCATCAAGACCGAAGTCGCCCAGTTCCTGTGCAAGGTGAACTCCGACGAAGACGTCATGGAATATTCCGGCGCCTTCCTGCAACTCTACCGCCTCGAAGGCTGGTACCTGGAGCGCACCTGTCATTACCTGGAGCGCGTTGGTCTGGACTACATCAAGGGCAAGATTCTGGAGGACGAAGAAGGTCGCAAGGCGCTCTACGCTGCGCTGCTGGCCGAACTGAAGGATGCCAAGGACCCGTGGGCAACATCGCGCGAGCCGGAAGCGATCAAGCAGTTCATCCCCATCGTGCCGGTTGCGGTCGACGCCTGAAAATTGCCAAAAAATTAAGGATTTCAAAATGAGTAACTGGAAATTGATTTGCCCGCTGGAAGACATCCCGCAACTCGGCTCGCGTATCGTCAAGCCAGCCAGCGGTGGCGATATCGCCATCTTTCGCACCAGCGATGACGAAGTCTTTGCCATGCACGACAAATGCCCGCACAAGGGCGGCCCGCTGTCGCAGGGCATCGTCCACGGCAAGCGCGTGACCTGCCCGCTGCACGGCTGGAACATCGGCCTCGAAGATGCTCAGGCCGTCGCGCCGGATGTCGGCGGTTGCAAGAAGTTCGAAGTCAAGGTCGAGAACGGCCAGGTCTACATGGCCGCCTGAGCGGCCTGTGCATGAACAGGGCCGGCAGCGCTGCTGGCCCGGCCAACCCCAATGGTGGGGTTTTGGTTCCTCTGTCTTGAGAGCAGACCCGGGAGCCTTCAAACATATCAAATTCAATAAAAGGGAACCACCATGGCCTATCTTGCGCCTACCGAATTCGTCACCAAAATGATCGATGCCGGCGAATCAAAAATTTTCATGTCCACCCGCGATACGCTGATCCGCTCCTACATGGCTGGTGCCATCCTGTCACTCGCCGCCGCCTTCGCGGTGACCGTCACTGTTCAGACCGGCCAGCCGTTGGTTGGCGCCATGCTGTTCCCGGTTGGCTTCATCCTGCTTTATCTTCTGGGCTTCGATCTGCTCACCGGCGTCTTCACGCTGTGCCCGCTGGCCCTGATCGACAAGCGTCCGGGCGTGACCATGGGCGGCATCCTGCGTAACTGGGGGCTGGTGTTCTGCGGCAACTTTGCCGGCGCGCTGACCGTGGCGATCATGATGGCGATCATCTGGACTTTCGGTTTCACCGAGGCGCCCAATGCCGTCGCCCAAAAAATCGGCACGATCGGCGAAGGCCGGACGGTAGGTTATTCTGCCCACGGCGCCGCCGGCATGCTGACCCTGTTCATCCGCGGCGTGCTGTGCAACTGGATGGTGTCGACGGGCGTCGTCTGCGCCATGATCTGCACCAACGTAACCGGCAAGGTCGTCGCCATGTGGATGCCGATCATGGTCTTCTTCTACATGGGTTTCGAGCACTCCATCGTCAACATGTTCCTCTTCCCGTCCGGTCTGATGCTCGGCGGAAACTTCACGATCATGGATTACTTGATCTGGAACGAAATTCCGACTGTTGTCGGCAATCTGGTCGGCGGCCTGGCTTTCGTCGGCCTGACCCTGTACTCGACCCACATTCGTACTGCACCAAAACGCAACGCCTACTAATTCGGCTGTGCACCATTCAAGACCCCTGTCCCTTGCGGGCAGGGGTTTTTCCATTCTTTTTCCGCTGATCCCATGAGCCGCCAACTAAAAATCACCGCCGGGCAGTATTCCGATAAAGGTCGCAAGGAAATCAACCAGGATTTCCATGGCGTGCTCGTTCCCAATGGGCCGCAACTCGCCAGCAAGGGCATTGCCATCGCGCTGGCTGACGGCATCAGCAGCAGCGATGTCAGCCAGGAGGCGGCGCAGGCGGCAGTCACCGCCTTTCTCGAAGACTATTACTGCACCTCGGATGCCTGGTCGGTCAAAACCTCGGCCGAGCACGTGCTGGTCGCCACCAATTCCTGGCTCTATTCGCAGACCCAGCAAAGCCACCACCGTTATGACCGCGAGCGCGGCTATGTCTGTACCTTCAGCGGCATCATCATCAAGTCGCGTACGGCGCACCTGTTCCATGTCGGCGACGCGCGGATCTACCGCCTGCGCGGCGCGGCGCTCGAACAACTGACTGAGGATCATCGCGTTCGCGTTTCCTCGGTGCAGAGCTATCTGGCGCGTGCCATGGGTATGGATCGCAAGGTTGAAGTCGATTACCAGGCGATCCCGCTGGAAGAAGGCGAATTGCTGGTGCTGGCCACTGATGGCGTTTACGAATTCACCGATGCCGCCTGTGTCGCGGCGGCTATCGAAGCTTGCGCCGGCAATCTGGACCAGGCCGCCCAGAGCATCGTCGAAGAGGCACTGCAGCGTGGCAGCGGCGACAACCTGACGATCCAGATCATTCGCATCGACGAACTGCCGACGCCCGAATCCAACGAAATGTTCCGCCAGCTCTCAGAAATGCCTTTCCCGCCCCAGCTTGATGCGCGGATGGATTTTGACGGCTACCGGATTGTGCGCGAAATCAAGGGCAGCGCCCGCAGTCACATCTATCTGGCGGTCGATAGCGAAACTGGCGAAAACGTCGTGATCAAGACGCCCTCGGTCGACTTGCAGGCCAACCCGGCCTATCTCGAACGCTTTCTGATGGAAGAGTGGATCGCCCGGCGCATCAACAGCCCGCACGTTCTCAAGCCGTGCTCGCAAACGCGCAAACGCCACTACATCTACGTCGTCACCGAATACATCGAAGGCCAGACCCTGGCCCAGTGGATGATCGACAACCCCAAGCCCGACCTGCCCACCGTGCGCGGCCTGATCGAGCAGATCGCCAAAGGCTTGCAGGCCTTCCACCGCCTCGAAATGGTCTATCAGGATCTGAAGCCGGACAACAT
>CAXYZX010000107.1:0-9145 GCA_964293845.1 uncultured Dechloromonas sp. | reverse complement strand
TCGCCGACCCCGGCGCGCTGGGCGCTTTCGGCAAACTGGCTGCGAATGAAATTGATTGCCTGCTCCTGGCCGTCGGTATCGGAACCCAGCGCCCGAGTCTGGACAAGGAGCATGGCCCGCTCACCATCGCGCGAAGCCCAGACCCCGTCGCGGCTGTTCGGCTGTGCGCCGGTGTTGAGGCCGCTCAGCAACTCAACCAGTTCACCGGTCGGATCGCGTGCCAACAACGGCTTGAGCATCATCCCGGCCGGCGAGGCGAGGAGATCGATACTGTTTTCGACCGCCGCTTGCAGGCCGCCCACCGTAAAACGCTCGGCGTTGATCGCCGGACTGAGCAGGTAACGATGCTTGAACAGAAAGTCACGGTCGGCCGCCTGACTCCCTGTTTCACCATTTTGTACCGAGACAAATTCGGGCACTTTTTCCAGTCGACCGCGCAATTCTCGTGAAACTGCCGCCCGCTGGCTGACATCACCGCCCTCGATGGCAATCATCAACAGGCGCGAAACCACGCCTTCCTTCAATTGATCGACGAGAACCTGCTGCTCGGCCGTCGGGTTTGCCGGCAGGAAAAATGACATATCGGCGGTGAACCGGCTATTCCAGACAATGGCGGCGCCGGCCAGCATGGCCAGCAACCAGAGCAGGAAAGTACGGCCAGGCTTTTGCGTCATTTGAAGGTCACCTGCCCTCAATCGGCTCGATGGTCATCAGCGAACGATCACCATCGGCCTGCAGATATTCGATGCTGCGGATCTGGTTTTTGCTGCCACTGACGATGATGCGCTGAACCAGCGCGGCAATTTTCTGCTCGCTGGGCAACAGGGTCAGCGTCCATTTTTCTGCACTACCAACCAGATAGAGGCCGTAATTCTTCTCCAGCGCCGCACGGTTGCCAGATAACGTACCGCGTATGCTGTCGATGAAGGCCAGAGCCTCCGGCTGATTGCTCAGGTTGATCGTCAGCTTCTGCTTTTCCCGCTCTATGCTCAGCATCTCCTTGTCGAGCAGCAGGATTTCCGGCTTCGGTGTCAGTGTCCGCTTCTCAAGACGATCGGGCGCCGTGTAGGACATTTCGCCGGTTGAAACCACCGGCTTGTCGAGCAGGGAAATGTATTTCTTCTCAACGAACTTCGCCTTGCCACCCTTGTGTTTGGCGAGTTCGCTCATCAACTGGCCGACATCAAAGGCGGCAAAGGCGGGCAGGGAAAAACAGGCCAGAGCCAGCCAGGCGAAAATGCGTTTCATGGTTTTTTCTGCCAGAAATCGAAAAAATTGAACCAGTTATAGGGTGCGATATGGCAAAAATGGCTGAGACGCTGCGCATAAGCCTCTTGCGCAGCATGAATCGCACGATCGCGCTCGGCACGTGGCGTATCCGAAAAATCAGCAAGCGGCTCAAAATGGATCTGGTAACGGTTGCCACCCAAGTACAGGCCGGTCATGAAAAAAACCGGGCGGCGCAACATCGCTGCCATACGAAAAGGGCCGACAGGAAACGGCGCCGGCTCACCAAGAAAATCGCAATCAACTGTCACATCATCACCCAGCGCGCGATCAGCCAACATGCCGACAAGATAGCCTTGATCAAGTTTGTCGCGCGCCTCGAGCATCGAGTCCATGCGCCCGAGGGCGATGATGTCTTCGGTTGCCTTGGGGTTGATCGCCTCCAGCGTGGCATTGATCTTGCGCGCGTTTTCCTCGTACATCAGCATTGCAATCTTCAAGCCGGCCTTGCCGCGCCCAGCGGCACGCAGCACCTCAAAACTACCGAGATGGGCACCGATCAACAAGGCACCGGGCTGCCGCTCGAGCGCGGCATGCAGGGCATCGGCACCGATCACCTCGATATCGAAGAGATCGAAGCGGTCGTTGAGCAGGTAAATCCGGTCGTGGATGGTGCTGGCAAAATAAAAAACATGACGAAAACCATCGGACCACTCAGCCCAGCGATTGAGCGCTCGCTGCAGGTAAAGGCGGCTGGCACGGCGGGCTTTGGGGGAAAACAGAACGTAATAGGTGGCAATGCCATAGAGCACCAGACGGCCAACACGACGCCCGAGCGTCAACGAAATCCACACCATCAGTTTGAGGATGGCGAGATTGCTGCGCTCCTGCTGCCGCAGCCAGTTAGGCGGTGGCGGGTGGCTCATGAGCTGGGCGGCGTCAAACTACCGGATGCCACATCACGCCCGGCAGACCGCGCGACGAAGGTAATCGAACCACTGGCCTTGGTCTGCAAAACGTAAGTGAGCACTTCCCCCGGCAGCACCGGACTGAGAAACTTGGCGTTGCCAACTTGCCAGCTCTCCAACTTTCGAGCGAGCAGGTTTTCTGCAAAGAGGACGGCACGATCAAGCAGCAGCACTCCCGGCACGATGGGCTGCCCAGGGAAATGCCCGGCAAAGGCCGGGTGGTCGACGGGAACGACCCAGGTAAACTCAGCGTCGGCCATGCTCAACCTTGGCGGCGTAAAGCACCTGCAACTCGCTGCGTGGCAGTTTGCCGGTGCTGTTACGCGGCAAGCCATCAAGGAAAACCAGCGGCCGCGGCAGGAAAATCGGGTCGAGGCGCTGGCGCAACTCAGCCAGCACCTCCCGACTCTTCAGGCTGGGCGCCACGACAAAGGCGCAGAGGCGCGTAATAGCCTCAGGCGATTCATTGTCGGGTAGAAAAAAAGCGGCATCGACGACCCCGGGAATGGCGGCCATCTGGTGGTTCAGATAAGCCAGCGAAGTGCGTTTGCCGGCAATATTGATCAGATCGGCATGGCGGCCATGCAACAGGAAGCGGCCGTTGGCGAGGATCTCAATGACATCTGACAGGACAACCCGGCCTTCGACATGCCCACCGCCGGCGAAGGTTTGATCACCCTCCTGTTGCAAGGCAACACCGGGCAACAGCTCCCATGCCAGATCTGCCGTCGTGCGCCGGCTGGCTAACTGCCCGCTTTCGGTGGAGCCGTAAATCTCGTGGAGCGGTGCCTTGCAAGCCGTCTCGGCAGCGCTCGCCAGTTGCACCGAGAGCGGTGCCGTCGCTGATAACAGCAAATCGATGGCGGGCAACTCCATGCCCGCCGATATTAATGCTGACAAGTGATAAGGCGTCGTCACCAGCAGGCGCGGCCGGGGCACGGCATCAAGCGCCGCCACAATGTCCTGCGGATAGAACGGCTTGCCTGCCCAAAATGGTGAGTTGCCATGCAAGGCAAGCAGCACGGTCGATTCAAAACCATAGCTATGCTGCGCCGGTACGGTACCGACGATGCTGTGCGGGGAGTCCAACAGCCCAAGGCGCTCGGCCTCGGCACGCCCATTGCGCACCAGCAAGCCCCAGGATTTGCCATGGGCGACCGGTAGCCCGGTTGAGCCGGAGGTGAAGAGTATGGCTGCCTCAAGATCGGCGGGAATTTCCGGAATTTTTACGATTTTTTCGGCGTCGACCGTAACAAGCTCAGGAAAATCCAGGCGCGGCAGGTCAAGGCTGTCAAAGTCGCTGTCGCACAGGCAAACCACGTCCGGGCAGGCGCTCTTGATCTGGCGCAGCGTTTCGCTGGACTGCGAGGAGGGCTGCAGACTGGTTTTGCCACTGACCAGCCCGGCGGCAAGCCCCAGCGCAAAGCGGTAGCGGTCCTGACAAACGTTAAGCAGATGGCGTCCGCTGGGCAGCATGGCAGCGAGCGCCTCGACATCGGCAAGGAAGTCACGCACCCGCACCGCGCCAGCGCTTCGGTAGGCAAAAATATCATCGAGGCTGGCGTGGCCAAGCAGCGGTACCGTCTTCATGGCTTCTCGGCTTGGCGCCGGGTGGATAAACGATAGCCGCGTATCGTGTCGGCAATGCTCGATTGATCTTCCGGTGGCAAAACCCACATGCGCACCAGATGCTCAACGATGAACATCAGCGCAATCAGCACCAGGCTGAGCAGGTTGGCAAAGGCGGACCAGGCCGTGGCCGAGGCAAAGAAAAAGAGCAGCACTGACACAGTCGCCATGCTCAGGAAAAATGCCGTCCAGGCGATGGTCACGCGATGGGTATAGCGCTCCTTGGTTGGCGAAATATGGCCACCGTGGGCGAGCAGCGCAAAATGAGTGACCAGCGGCTGGCGTCCGCTCAGCAGAGTTCGGCCGAAGAGGATACCCAACGCCAGATTGGTTCCAACGTGCTGTATGAAGTAAAGGAGGGCAATATTCTGCCGTAGCGCCGGCCAGATGGCGGCCAGCAAGCCGATGACGCAGAGCCCGCCAATCACCATCCACAGCGGGTTGCTCACCCGCCAGAGAAGGATGACGACAATTGCAACCAGCGGCGCAACCGCCAGGGCTGCGGCAAAATCGGAGGTGCCATCACCGGCACTGCCGTAATGAGCCAAGGCGGCCCAGGCAAAAACCAGCACCCCGATAGCGAGTCCGCGCAGGATGGCACCCGGGGTCAAGCCGATCATTTTGTCCGCTGGGTGGCGATATGAATAGCCAGAGCGCGTAGCGAGGCAAAAATCCGGGTGTTGTCCTCATTATCCGAGCGCAACTGGAATCCATAGCGCTTCGAAATGACCAGCGCCAATTCCAGGATATCGATGGAATCCAGCCCGAGACCTTCCCCGAACAAAGGCGCATCGGGTTCGATTTCGCCAGCGGCCATTTCAAGGTTGAGCGCTGAAATGATCAGCTCGGCAACCTCCGGCAACAGCGTTTCAACGACTTCCGGGGAGATGGTTTGAGACATGGCGATAGGTCCGTGGATTAACGTGCGACAGCACGAAACGCGAGAACCGCGTTGCTGCCGCCAAAAGCAAAGGAATTTGAAAGTGCGGCGCGCACCGTTTGTGCACGCCTGCCGCTGGTTACATGATCAACTCCCACACATGCCGCGTCGATTTCCTGCAAATGGGCCGTTGGCGGAATCGCCTGCTCGCGCAGCGCGAGAACGGTCACAATCGCCTCAATGGCACCGGCCCCGCCCAGTTGGTGGCCATGCATGGATTTGGTCGCGCTCACCGCAAGGCGTGCGGAGCGCTCACCAAAAACCAGTTTTAGCGCGGCAATTTCAACCGGGTCACCTTCCGCCGTCGCCGTACCGTGGGCATTGATGTAATCGATGTCATCGGCGCTCAACCCCCCGTCGGCCAAGGCCGCATTCAAGGCACGCACCTGACCTTTTGCTTCCGGGCGCACCAGATGGCTGTGATCGCAACTGGTGCCATAACCAACCATTTCGGCATGAATTTTTGCACCACGCGCCACGGCGTGATCCCAATCCTCCAGCACCAGCGCCGCGCCACCTTCGCCGAGAACCAAACCGGTGCGGTTGGCGCAGAACGGACGGCAGGCTTGTGGTGAGCTTACTTCGTCACCACTGGCCATGACGCGCAGCGCCTCCCAGGCACGGGCCACGCCGTAGGCCTGCGGCGCATCGGAGCCACCGGTCAACATCACTGGCGCCTCGCCGCTGCGCACGCGGCGAAAGGCTTCACCAATGGCGATGGCAGATGAAGCACAGGCCACGGTATGGCTCATGCTGACGCCACCCAGACCCAATTGAATGGAAATGTGGGCATTGGCCGCGTTGTTCATACCGAGAATGACGGACAACGGCGAAACGCGCTCGCGGCCCTTTTGCCAAAGCTCCTTGTAACCCTTTTCGTAAGCCAGGGTGCCACCCAGCGCCGTGCCCCAGACAACGCCCCAATTTTCGCGCTCTTCGGCCGGTTGACCACGCGACAAGCCGGCATCGGCCCAGGCCGCAAAGGCGGCCGCCGTACCGAGCTGGGCAAAACGATCCATGGTGCTGGCGAGCGGCCGACCCAAGGTGGCATCGACATCGAAATTCAGGCAACTGACAAACGGGATAGTCAACGGACGAGGGATATCGTCGGTACGCAGGAAATGAACGGCTGATTCACCGGCCAACAGACGCTCGAAAAAATCCGGGAGGTCTCCGCCGTAAGGGCTGACCAACCCCAGCCCGGTAATCGCCACCCGATGCTGGCTCATGGCTCAGTTTTGTTCGCTACGCAACCGGTCCATCAGCGTCACCATCTCGCCAACGGTTTTGGGGCTTTTGAGGTCTTTGGAGAGGTTGATACCGAAACGGTCCTCGAATTCGAACATCAATTCGAGCATCATCAAGGAATCCACGCCCAGGGAATCGAGCTGCGCATCGGAAACGACTTTATCTGGCAACACGCCAAGTCGGTCCTGGAGAAATTCGCGAATTAGGCCTAGTGATTCCATAGTGGGCAATATTTTAACGCAAGCCCTTCTTTTTACAAAAAATTGCGAACTTTTTCAGCGAACTTGATCAAGAACTTTGAGGAATACGGCCGCGTCCTGAAAACCAACGACGCGCACCGACTTGAGCTCTTTGCCGGACTGATCGAAAAACAGGATGCCCGGTGGGCCAAACAAGCCAAATCGGGCCAACAATGCCTTGTCGTCTGCGCTATTGGCCGTTACATCGGCCTTGAGCAGCTTGAAACCGGCCAATTTCGCCTGTACAGCCGGATCGGCAAAGGTAAAGCGCTCCATTTCCTTACATGAAACGCACCAATCCGCGTAAAAATCGAGCATTACCGGCTGACCGGCAGCCAGCACCTTCGTTTCAAGATCAGCCAGGGAAACAACCGGCTCGAAGGGCAATTTTTTAGCTTCGGCCGCCTGCGCCTGACCACGTAATCCGGCAAGCGGTTGCAGTGGATCGCGATTACCGGCCAGCGCACCAATCAGCAAGGCGGCGCCAGTCAGCAGCATGACGATACCGATACCCTTCCAGAAACGCAGCCACCCCTTGGCATTGGCCGGCAAGGGGTCAAGGGCATGGAGAAAGATGGCCGGGATGATCAGCAGGGCAGCCCAAGCCAGCATTTGCACCACCGCTGGAATCACCGGCGAGACCAGCCAGACGGCGGTTGCCAGTAGCAGCACGCCAAAACCCTTTTTCACGGCTTCCATCCACGCCCCGGCCCGTGGCAACAGGGTGCCGGCCGAGAGCCCGACGATCAGCAGGGGCACGCCCATGCCCAAGGCCATGACGAAGAGCGCCGTACCACCGAGCAGCGCGTCGCCGGTCTGGCCGATATAGAGCAGCGCCCCGGCCAGCGGTGCAGCAACACAGGGGCCGACGATCAGCGCCGAGAGGGCACCCATGACGAACACCCCGATCCCGCGCCCGCCTTGCAAGTGGCCAGACTCTTCGGACAACTTGCTTTGCAGCGCCGTTGGCAACTGCAACTCATAAAAACCGAACATCGAAAACGACAGCACAACGAAGACCAGCGCAAAGGCGCTCAGCACCCAAGGGCTTTGCAGCGCTGCGGCAAGCAGGGTGCCGGTCATTCCGGCAACAACACCGGCGGCCGCGTAGGTAACGGCCATGCCCAGCACGTAAGTCAGTGACAAGGCAAAACCGCGGCCGCGCGAAATCTTGTGGCCCTGACCAGCAATGATCCCGGAGAGGATGGGAATCATCGGGAAAACGCAGGGCGTCAGCGACAAGCCCAGCCCGGCAAGGAAGAAGAAGGCGAGATTGGCCCAGAAGCCGGCATCCTTCAGCACCCCGGCAATTTTTCCACTTTCATCGCCGTCGACCGCAACATTTGCCGCTGAAGCTGGCGGCGCGCTGGCTGGATCAGGCAATTCAAGGCTCACTGGCTGCGTCTGCGGCGGGTAGCAAACCCCGGCATCGGCACAGCCCTGCGAGGTCACATTGAGTTTGAGTTGCAGCGGCCCGGAGGAGGCACGCTCGACCGGCAGACGAATGGCGACAGTTTTGTAATAAACCTCAACCTTGCCGAAAATATCGTCGATCTTTTCCTTGCCCTTGGGAATCTGCGGCGTGCCGAGGGTCGTCACCTCGCCATCAACGGCAAACTTGAACTTGTCGCGATAAAGGTAGTAGCCCTTGGCGATCTCATAGGTGACTTCGACAGTCTGCCCATCCAGCGCGCGCGCCGTCGGCTTGAAGGCAACCATGGGATCGAGGAATTCCTCGGCATGCGCCAGCGAGAATACAAAAGTAAGCAGGATTAACAGATGTCGCATCATGATTGGATCGTTTCCGCCGCCACCCAGTTCAGGTAGGCCGGCAAACCTTGCGCAATGGGCAGGGCAATGATTTCGGGAACGGCATGGGGATGGCGTTCGCGGATCGCAGCTTCAATCGCCGGGTAGTTGGTTGCGGTCGACTTGATAAACAGCGGGATTTCTGTCGCCGACTCGACAACGCCTTGCCAGCGATAAACCGACTGCACGCGCGGCAAAATATTGACACAGGCGGCCAGTTTGGCCTCCACCAGGGCCAGCGCAATGACGTTGGCGCTCTCTTCGTCGGGGCAATTGGTCAGAATCAGCAAGGTTTCCATCATGGAATTCTACTTGAGCAGGCGGCGGCGCGTCAGACGCAGCGCGATCATGAAAGCGACACCCGCCGTCGCCAGCAAAATGACGATATGCAGCAGCGCATTGGCTGGCACCTGTCCGGCGAGTAACGGGCGAACCAGCGCCACGCCTTGCGCCAGCGGCAAAGCCGCGCCAATCGCCGCCAGCCAGCCGGGCAACTGCTCGGTCGGGAAAAAGACTCCGGAAATCAGCGTCATCGGCGTGATGAACAGGGTGAAGTAATACATGAAAAAGTCGTAAGACGGCGCCAGCGCGTTCCAGATCAGGCCAAGGGCGGCAAAGGCCAGCCCGGTCAGCACGATGGCCGGCAGCGCCCACAAAACCAGCGGGCCATGAGTCAGGCCCAGCGCGGTAATCACGACGAGAATGGCGGCGCCGGAAAACAGCGACTTGGTCGCCGCCCAGAACAACTCACCAGCCACCACGTCACTCAGACCCAGCGGCGTATTCAGAATCGCATCCCAGGTTTTTTGAACGTGCATCCGGGAAAATGAGGAATAAAGCGCTTCGAAAGTCGCCGCATTCATCGTCGACGCGCAGACCGTACCCGCCGCCAGAAAAGCCACATAAGGCTGACCGTCCAGCGTCGGCAACAAGGCACCGAGGCCGTAACCGAGGCCCAGCATATAGATCAGCGGATCAGCCAGATTGCCCAGGATGGAAGGCAGGGCAAGCTTTTTCCAGACCAGAAAATTGCGCCGCCAGACGGGGAGCCAGCCAAGCGGGAAAGCGAAGGAGGACATGGCGGA
>CAXYZX010000106.1:0-9211 GCA_964293845.1 uncultured Dechloromonas sp. | reverse complement strand
ATGTTTATGTGTGCAATTTCAGCGGCGACAACAGCTGCCGGGCTCAAGCCCTGTTTGACGAAATGATCGCCACGTTCGATCCCACTCGGCTGGAAAAACAGGCGGTAGCACGCGGCCAACTCCAGCCAACCGCCCGCTGAGTCAGCCCGGCAGATCGAACCTGTCACCTACCCGAACGGCATTACCCGCAAGAAACTGCTGTACCGGCAAACGCTTGCCACCGGCTTTTTGCAACTCACGAATCGCCAACGCCCCGTCGCCGCAAGCCACCAGCAACTGGTTGCGGTCAACTGCCAAAACCTGACCGATTTCTCCATCTCCGGCCACCGCTGAAGCCTGCCATAGCTTGATCGTCTGTCCCTTGAACAACACCTGCGCCCCCGGAAACGGATTAAAGGCGCGAATGTGCCGATCCAGCTCGATAGCACTCTTGTGCCAGTCAATCAATGCCTCAGCTTTCTCTATCTTGTGGGCGTAGGTAACCCCATCTGCCGTCTGCGCTTCAGCAGGCAAAGGCAACTTCCCCAGCGCCTCGACAACCAAACGCGCCCCTAGAGCAGCGAGACGATCATGCAGAGTTGCGCTCGTATCATCCGATTCAATAGAAAAAGCACCGCGCAACAACACCGGCCCGGTATCCAGTCCAGCCTCCATTTGCATGATGCAAACACCGGTTTCTGCGTCCCCCGCCAGCAAGGCCCGCTGTATCGGCGCCGCACCACGCCATCGTGGCAACAAAGAACCGTGGATATTGATACAACCTAAGCGCGGCATGTCGAGCACGACCTGAGGCAGAATCAGCCCGTAGGCCGCCACCACCATCACCTCAGCACCCACCGCCGCGACCCTGGCCTGGGCTTCGGCATCCTTCAAACTGAGCGGCTGGAAAACGGGCAAACCTTTTTCCAGGGCAAACTTTTTAACGGGTGAAGGCTGCAAGGCCATCCCGCGCCCTGCCGGACGATCCGGCTGAGTCAGCACCAAAGCCACCTCGTGACCAACGTCGACGATGGCTGCCAGTGCCTGCGCCGCGAATTCCGGAGTTCCGGCAAAAATCAGCTTCATGCGGTAACCCGCGCCTGCTTTGCCAGCCGACTCTTGATCCGCGTCTGCTTCAACTGTGACAAGTGATCAACAAATACTTTGCCATTGAGGTGATCCAGTTCATGTTGCAGACACACTGCGAGCAGGCCTTCAGCCACCAGTGTCTGTGCCTTGCCCTCAAGGTCCATGTAATGCACGGTCACCCGCTCGGCACGCTCGACCTTTTCATAAATTCCAGGCACCGAAAGGCAGCCCTCCTCGCCCTCCTGCGAACCTTCGCAACGCTCCAGGCGCGGGTTGATAAAAACCATCAGCCCGCTCTTGTCCTCAGAGACATCAATAATCACCAGTTGCTTGTGAACATCAACCTGAGTCGCGGCCAAGCCTATGCCCGGCGCCTCATACATGGTTTCGGCCATGTCACCGGCGAGTTGTCGGATGCTGTCATCAATTTTGACAACGGGGGCCGCCACTTTTTTAAGGCGGATATCGGGGAAACGCAGAATGGGTAGAAGGGCCATATCAAATCGGAAAAAAGCTTGCTCGCTTAGGTTATTACATGCAGAATCTCAAGCAGTTCCCGAGATTTGGAAACGGCTTTGCGCGTCTGATCAGACATAAATTTTCGCGCCGTGTTCCACCGGCATGTGAGGTTACGACTATGGTCCGCATTATATCCGCGCTCATCCTGGCCGTGACGGCCGCCTGCGCTTTTGCCGCAGAGCCCGTTCGACTGGTAGATAACCCGCCCGACCGCCACATCGTGGTACCCGGAGATACATTATGGGGAATTTCCGGAAAATTTCTCAAGGAGCCTTGGCGCTGGCCAGAAGTCTGGCGCATGAACCGCGACCAGATCAAGAATCCGCACCTCATTTATCCTGGCGATATCGTCTTGCTTGATGATTTCCGTGGCGGGCCACGCCTGCGTGTCGCCAAGTCAATGAAGCTGCAACCCAAGGTTTATAGCACGGCCGTGCCTCAGGAAATACCCAGCATTCCTTCGAATGTCATCGCCCCCTTTATCTCCAAACCTTTAATTATCGAGCCGGGGGAAGATGCAAAAACGCCGGTCATTGTCGCAACGCAAGAAGACCGCGTCTATATCGGTAACGGTGATACCGGCTTTGTCAGCGGCATCCCTGACACAAAGATCATCGACTGGCACATATACCGGCCGGGTAAACCACTTCATGATCCCGATACTCTGGAAGTAATCGGCCACGAGGCCTACTTCCTTGGCAGCGCACGCCTGCTGCAACCCGGAGAGCCGGCTGTTATTCGCGTCACGCAAGCCAAGGAAGAAATTGGTCGTGGTGATCGCCTGGTCCCTGCCCCTCCTGCCAATCTGATCACCTATGCACCGCACAGACCGGATCAACCGGTTAACGCCAAGGTCATGTCGATTTATGGCGGGGTCAATGAGGGTGGGAAGCACTCGGTCATCAGCATCAATCGCGGCAGGAATGCTGAACTTGAGGTCGGCCATGTCCTTGCCCTCTTCCGCAATCGGGTCTCACAAGGCTATGACGAAAATAATCGCCGGGTGACCACATCCATCCCCGAAGAACGTTACGCCTTGGCTTTCGTATTCCGCGTTTTTGATCGCGTCGCTTATGCCTTGGTGGTCGAAACCTCCAGACCGGTTATCGTTGGTGATGCTGCTAAAAATCCGTGAGCGCGCCTGAAGGCTTGGCCGCATGGTTGCGGCTGACCCTGATTCCTGGCATTGGCGGCGAGTCGCAAAGAAAGCTACTCGCCGCTTTTGGTTTACCCGATCAGATTTTCGCAGCCGGGCGACAGGCGGCGCGCGGCGTAATTGGCCAGCGCGCTGAACTGCTTTTTGATTTTGACACCACGGATGCCGTCGAGCGCAGCGTTGCGTGGGCCAGTCAAGCCGGCCACACAATTATCACCCTTGACGATGCGACTTACCCGCAGTCCCTGCTGGAAATTGCCGACCCGCCGAATGTGCTTTATGTGCGCGGCAATCCGGCATTACTGCAAAAACGCGGACTAGCCATGGTTGGTAGCCGCAATGCGACACCACAAGGCCTGCAGACAGCTGAGAGCTTTGCCAGGGCATTCGCCGCCGAAGGCCTTTGTATTATCAGCGGTTTGGCCTTAGGCATCGATGCCGCCGCCCATCGTGGCGCTCTCGCTGCAGGAGGTGAGACCATTGCCGTAATTGGCACCGGCGTAGACCGCATGTATCCGGCACGCAACAAGGATCTGGCGCTGGCCATTGCCGACCGAGGGGCCATTGTTTCCGAGTTTCCATTGGGCACACCGGTAATGGCAGCAAATTTTCCCCGACGCAACCGCATTATTTCGGGCTTGTCCCGCGGAGTACTGGTTGTCGAAGCAGCCCCGGAAAGCGGGTCGCTGATCACTGCCCGTCTCGCCGGCGAGCAGGGGCGTGAAGTTTTTGCGATTCCCGGATCAATCCATTCACCTGTTGCACGTGGTTGCCACAAGCTGATCAAACAGGGTGCCAAACTGGTTGAAACAGCGCGCGATGTACTTGAAGAACTAGGGACTTTTGACCTTCCGGATACACCTCCCGAATCGCCCTGCCAATCTAGTGCAAGCCCTGTATTGAGCGCCCTTGGCCACGATCCCTGCAGCCTCGATGAACTACTTCAACGCACCGGGCTGGGCACAGATCATTTGCTCGGCGAGTTGCTAACCCTTGAACTCTCTGGCGAAGTCGCCACCCTACCCGGCAACCGCTTCCAACGCCTCAACTAAACGTCCCATATATATAGACGGCTTGCCAAGCCGCGCGCCGGGCACTTATCATGCCCCGGCACCCATCAGGCAGAACCCATGACCAAAAAGCTAATCATCGCCGAGAAACCCTCCGTTGCCGCCGACATCGCCAAGGCGCTGGGAGGTTTTACCAAGCACGACGACTACTTCGAGAACGACACCCATGTCATCTCGTCTGCTGTCGGCCACTTGCTGGAACTATCCTGCCCTGAAGAATTTGAGGTCAAGCGTGGGAAATGGTCTTTCGCCCATCTGCCGGTGATTCCACCCCACTTTGCGCTATCGCCCATCGAAAAGACCGAGTCCCGTCTCAAGGTGCTCAACAAACTGATCAAGCGCAAGGATGTCGATGGGCTGATCAATGCCTGTGACGCGGGGCGCGAAGGTGAGTTGATCTTCAATTACATCGCGCAACACAGTAAATCCGGCAAGCCGGTACAACGCCTGTGGCTGCAATCGATGACCCAGGGTGCGATCCGCGACGGCTTCTTGCGCCTGCGCCCCGGTCGCGAGATGGAAGGCCTCGGCGACGCTGCCGTCTGCCGCTCCGAATCCGACTGGCTGGTCGGCATCAATGGCACACGGGCGATGACTGCCTTCAATTCGAAGACAGGCGGCTTTCACCTGACTACCGTTGGCCGGGTCCAGACACCGACCTTGGCGATTGTCGTCGAGCGGGAAAAACGGATTCGTGAGTTCAAATCACGCCCCTATTGGGAAGTTGAAGCCAGCTTTGCCGCCAAGGCAGGTGACTACAACGGTAAATGGTTTGATGAGGAATACAAGGGCAAAAACGATGATGAGCACGCGCGGGCTGATCGTCTCTGGGAAGAAAAACGTGCTGATGCAATCCGCGCCGCAACCCTGGGCAAGCCCGGTATCGTTACCGAAGAATCCAAGCCGGAAACTCGCCTGTCGCCGCTACTCTTCGATTTGACAAGCCTTCAGCGCGAAGCGAACGCTCGCTTCGGTTTTTCTGCGAAGACCACGCTCGGTCTCGCCCAAGCGCTGTATGAAAAACACAAAGTTCTGACTTACCCACGAACCGACTCACGCTGCCTGCCGGAAGATTACTTGGCAACAGTCAAGGAAACGCTGACGATTCTGACTGGAGAAGGCGCCGGCAAGGGCCATGACGAGGTGCTTCTGGCTCGTTATTCCCCGTTCGCCCACCAGATTCTGGCGCGTAATTGGGTCTTGCCGAACAAACGCATCTTCAACAATGCCAAGATCAGCGACCACTTTGCCATCATCCCGACACCACAGGCACCTAAAAGTCTGAATGAAATGGAACAGAAGCTTTACGACTTCGTCGTCAAGCGCTTCCTCTCAGTTTTCTTCCCGGCCGCCGAGTACCTGGTAACCACACGCATTACCCGCGTCGAAAGCCACCCTTTCAAGACCGAAGGCAAAGTCCTGGTCAATCCGGGCTGGCTGGCTGTTCACGGCAAGGAAGGCCAGGAAGGCAGTGAGGGCAACCTGGTTGCGGTCAACGCTGGAGAAAAGGTAAAAACCGAAGACGTCATCGTCAAAGCCAACGACACCAAACCGCCACCACGACACTCTGAAGCCACCCTGCTCTCCGCCATGGAAGGCGCCGGCAAGATGGTCGACGACGAGGAACTGAAGGCAGCGATGGCAGGCCGTGGTCTTGGCACGCCAGCGACGCGCGCCCAGATTATCGAGAATTTGATTGGCGAACAGTACATGGTGCGCGAAGGTCGCGAACTAACGCCAACCGCCAAAGCGTTTTCACTGATGACGCTGCTCAATGGCCTTGGCATCAACGAACTCACCCAGCCCGAACTGACCGGCGATTGGGAATGGAAGCTTGGCCGAATCGAGAAGGGTGAATTCACCCGCACCGAGTTCATGCGCGAAATCGCTGAAATGACCCGGCACATGGTTGAGCGTGCCAAAACCTTCGATAGCGACACAATTCCTGGCGATTTTGGCGTGTTGACCGCACCATGCCCGCGTTGTGGCGGCGAAATTCGTGAAAACTACAAAAAGTTCCAGTGTGGCGGTTGCGACTATTCATTATGGAAAATTGTTGCCGGTCGCCAGTTTGAACCAGCCGAAATCGACACGCTGATTACCGAGAAGCAGATCGGACCACTGACCGGCTTCCGCAACAAAATGGGCCGTACTTTTGCTGCAGCGATCAAGCTCAACGAGAAGATGGAGCCTGAATTCGACTTTGGACAGGACAAGGCCGACGAAGCCAACGCCGAGCCCATTGACTTCTTCAGCCAGCAAGCCTTGGGTAAATGCCCAAAATGTGCGGCCAATGTTTATGAGCACGGCAATGTGTATGTCTGTGAAAAGGCAACCGGCCCGACCAAAACCTGCGACTTCCGCTCTGGCAAGGTCATTCTTCAACAGCCAATTGAAGCAACTCAGATGCAGAAGTTGCTGACTGAAGGTAAGACCGATTTGTTGAAGGAATTCGTTTCCAATCGAACCCGCCGCAAATTTTCGGCCTATCTGGTCGCCAAGGAAGGCAAGGTCAGCTTCGAGTTCGAGAAAAAAGTACCGAAGAAACCTGCTGCAAAAAAGAAAGTTGAAGCCTGATCAAAAGGCTAACGTTTCACGTGAAACGTTAGCCGCTGCTTTAGCGCCTCGCCGTCGCGCCGGGTAACTGACAAGATAGCAAGGCAGCCCGCACCGCATCGATCGCTTGCGGACGCGGAAACGTTACCCGCCAGACCAAGCCTACCGTCCGCGAAGGTTGCTTGCCGGAAAATGGCAGGACTTTCACCATAGGCTCCTTCTCAATCAAGGGGTCTGCTGCTGTACTCGGCATTACTGCCACCCCTGCCCCACTAGCCACCATGTAACGTATGGTTTCCAGCGAGCTGCCTTCCAGGGAATGCTCAAGGGCATCCGGCGCGCTCAGTCGCGGGCACGATTCCAGAACCTGATCGCGGAAACAATTCCCTTGTCCGAGCAGCAGCAGATTCTGGCCATTGAGTTCATCAGCTTGCACGTTACTCCGCTTAACCCAAGGATGGGCTGCCGGTACAACGACACGGAAAGGCTCATCGTAGACCGGCTGGGCAACTAATCCAGGCTCGGCAAAAGGCAAAGCAATCACAATTACGTCAAGCTCGCCAGCCTTAAGCGCCGGAATCAAGTTCGCAGTAAAGTCTTCCTTTAAAAACAGTGGCATAGCAGGCGCATACTGGTGCAAGGCCGGAATCAACTTGGGTAATAAATAGGGGGCAATCGTGTAAATCACACCAACGCGCAACGGACCACTCATTGGATCGCCCGCCGAACCAGCGATCTCTTCTAGCTGAACAGCCTGTTCCAGAACACGGATGGCCTGGGCAACGATGCGCTCACCCAATGCCGTGATCCGTACATCCGAGGCTGTCCGCTCAAACAAGGCAGCCCCCAATTGGCCCTCGACTTTTTTCAGCGCGACCGACAAGGTAGGCTGACTGACATGGCATTCATCTGCCGCCTTGCCAAAATGTCGCACTCTGGCAAGCGCGACGATGTAGCGCATTTCGGTCAGTGTCATGACAAATATCCGAGCTTTTCCAGGTCGACCGCAGTCAACCAGCGCCACTCACCGGGTTTCAGATCATCAGGCAGTGCAAGTTCACCGACTGCTTCACGGTGCAACGCTTCAACCCGATTTCCAGCCGCTGCAACCATGCGTTTGACCTGATGGTATTTGCCTTCAGTCACCGTAATACGCAGCAGGTTTTCCCCGACAATTTCGCAAGCAGCGGCGCTGATCAGACCTGGCTCGTCGTTGAGCAAAACGCCGGCCAGCAATTGATCGACCTGCCCCTGATCAACCGCATGCTTGGTCGTCGCCAGATAAACCTTGGGAACCTTGCGCTTGGCCGACGACAGCACATGGTTGAGTTGCCCATCATCGGTGATCAATAGCAGACCGGTAGTATCTTCATCAAGCCGACCTATCGGTTGCACATCGCGCTCACGCAGTTGCACCGGAAGCAGAGTTAAAACGCTGGGATGATGCAGCGGCTTGCGCGAGCATTCGTAACCAGTCGGTTTATTCAGGATCAGGCTGGCAAATTCGGCATAGGGCCAATCGAGCCCGTCAACCGTAAAAACCAGGCCATTTGTTTCGAGTTCCACGAAAGGATCGTCACAAATCTGACCATTAATGGCAATCCGCTCTTGGCGAACGAGAGCCCGGCACGCCCGACGTGTGCCAAAGCCGTGTTTTTGTAGGAGTTTGTCTAGTTGCATGGCGAGAATGCTAACATTCGCCCATGAATTTCGAACATCTTCTCCAGATCAACGACCCGGAAAATCCGCTGATCGCCCCACTCAGCCGCCAGGAACTCTGGCAGGGATTGCTTCATCGCGTTGAAAATCCCGTACCATTTTTGCCCGGTCTCGAAACCTGCACCATCCTTGAACGGCAGACCAATGAACTGCTACGCGAACTGGATTTCGGTCCGGCGGTAATTCAGGACCGGGTAACGCTGCACGACCTGAACTGGGTACGATTTGCCATCGTACCTTCGGATGTCCATGCTGGCGGCAGCCTGACCATCACGATAGAGGAACCCGAGCCGGGCTTCCTCTTTTTGCGCTTCGCCTACGAAACCACGCTGGCTTCCAATCCCAACTCGGAAGAGCGGGCCTATATCGAGTACGTCAAATCCGCTTATCACCAGTCGGACGTCGATTGCGTGCGGATCATCCGCACGCTGGCTGCTGACGGTCTGGCGCAGTAATCAGTTAACACCGAGGCTGGCGAGATAATCCTCGTAGCCGCCGAGATAATCGATCACCTTGCCGTCGTTTTTGACTTCAAAAACGCGGGTCGATAGCGACGATACAAATTCCCGGTCATGTGAGACGAAGACCAGCGTGCCGGGGAATTTCTCCAGTCCCGTATTCAGGGACTCGATGGATTCCATGTCGAGGTGGTTTGTCGGCTCGTCCATGATCAGGACGTTTGAGTGCAAGAGCATCAGCTTGCCGAACAGCATTCGACCCTGCTCCCCACCGGAAATCACGTTGACACCTTTCTTCACATCATCACCGGAGAAGAGCAAGCGGCCAAGCGTGCCGCGAATCAGGGTTTCGACATCGCCACCCTCGTAACCACCGGCGCGAACATATTCGGAAATCCAGTCAGTCAGACTGGTATCGGACTGGAACAGCGCCGAGTGATCCTGTGAGTAGTAGCCCGGCTTCGCCTTTTCCGCCCACTTGATACTACCGAACTGCGGCTGAACTTCTCCCATCAAGAGCTTGAGCAAAGTTGTCTTGCCGACGCCGTTTTCACCGATGATTGCGACGCGCTCGCCGGCATTGATCGTAAAGCTGAGGTTGTTGAATATCTTGCGCTCCGCACCTTCGTAAGCGAAGGAAACGTTCTCCACTTCAACAGCCTGGC
>CAXYZX010000105.1:0-9255 GCA_964293845.1 uncultured Dechloromonas sp. | reverse complement strand
AGCAGATCAATCGTGAAGTCACGATGGATCTGCTGAGTGATGTCTGGCGCTCAGTTGATGTGGCCGAAAACGGCCTCAAGGCAGTCGAACTCGCCAGCCAGCAGCCCTATGGATTGATCCTGATGGATATGCAGATGCCGGTGATGGATGGCTTGACGGCGACGCGACGCATTCGGGCACAGCCCGGCAATGCGCTGACGCCTATCGTTGCAATGACGGCAAATGCCTTTGTCGAAGACAAGGCGCAGTGCTTTGCGGCAGGGATGAATGATTTCATCGCCAAACCGGTTGCGCCTGACGTGCTTTTTTCTACGCTGCTCGCTTGTCTCAGGCGTCAGTAAGGCGTTCGCCCCGGATTGCTGGCCCAGCGCTGCATCGGCAGCAAGGCATCGGGCATCGGGTGATGTTCCATGATGATACTGCGTGCCGAAAAATGGCGGTTCAGTTCGCTGTATAACTCGTCATCGCAAAAGCCGATGGCGGCGGCTTCGGCGCGGCTGTTAGCGAAGACTATGCGTTCGATGCGCGCCCAGTAGGCGGCGGAAAGGCACATCGGGCAGGGTTCGCTGGAGGCGTAAAGGGTACAGCCGGTCAGGTGGAAACTGCCGAGCGCGGCGCAGGCGCTGCGGATGGCGCTGATTTCGGCGTGGGCGGTGGGGTCACCGCTGGCGACCACACGATTCCAGCCTTCGGCAATGATCTTGCCGTCATGCACGATGACGGCGCCAAAGGGGCCGCCTTCACCGTTTTCGCTGCCTTGTTGTGCCAAGGTAATGGCGCGGGCGAGAAACTGGTCATCCGGGTTCATCTGGCCGAGGTCTCCTGAATGCTGCGCTTTGATCAGCGGGGGTAACAAATTAGTCGATGTTATTATACGGGCCCGCCAAGGCTGGACGTTTGACGTTCGCCGGGATCACCCAATGCGCCTGACCAAGCTAAAACTCGCCGGTTTCAAATCCTTCGTCGACCCCACCGCAGTCTCCCTTCCCGGGCAACTGGTGGGCGTTGTCGGCCCCAATGGCTGCGGCAAATCCAACATCATGGATGCCGTGCGCTGGGTGCTGGGTGAGTCAAAAGCCTCAGAGTTGCGCGGTGAGTCGATGATGGACGTTATTTTTAACGGTTCATCCAACCGCAAACCGGTATCGCGCGCTTCCGTTGAACTGATTTTCGAAAACCTGCTCGGCCGGGCGCTTGGCCAGTGGTCGCAATTCACCGAGTTGTCGGTCAAACGCACGCTGTCGCGTCAGGGGCAGTCGGATTATTTCATCAATAATCTGAAAGTCCGGCGCAAGGACATTACCGATCTTTTCCTCGGCACCGGCCTGGGGCCGCGCGCTTACGCCATCATTGGCCAGGGCATGATTTCGCGCATTATCGAGGCACGGCCGGATGATCTGCGTGTTTTTCTTGAAGAAGCGGCCGGTGTAACCCGCTACAAGGAGCGGCGCAAGGAAACCAATGGCCGTCTCGAGGATAGCCGGGAGAATCTGACGCGGGTTGAGGACATTCGTCTTGAACTGGCCAGCCAGATTGACAAACTAAGTGCGCAGGCAGAAGTTGCGCGTCGCTTCCATGCGCTGAACGAACAAATGGTACAGCGCCAGCAGGTTTTGTGGCTGCTGAAAAAACGTGAAGCGGATGCCGAGCGCCAGCGTTTGGCGCTGGATGTCGAACGTGCCGTGACCGAGCTTGAAGCCCAAAGCGCGGCGCTCCGCGAAACGGAGGCGCGCGCCGAGGAAACCCGCGAAGTCCATTTTGCCGCTGGCGATGCGCTGCATAACGCGCAGAGCGAGATGTATGCCGCTAATGCCGAGGTCGCCAAACTGGAGGCCGAGATACGCCATCGTCGGGAGTCAACGCGGCAGTTGGAGGCGCGCTTGGCGCAGCTCGAAGGTGAATTGGCGCAATGGACGCAGACTGCCGAAAAGCTCGCGGTCGACCGCGAAAAATGGGAAGAATTAAAGGAAATCACTGCGCTACGCGTTGAGGAGGCCGAGGAGCGTCTGCATCAGCAGATGAATATCGCACCGCAGGTTGAAGAAAGCCACGCGCAGGCACAGGAAGAGTTGCAGCGCCTGCGCGCACGAACCAGCAACGGCGAACAGCGTCTTGAGGTCGAGCTGACCAATAAATCCCACGCGCAGCGCGCCTTGCAGGCAATTACCCTGCGCCGCGAACGGCTCCGCGATGAGGCCGGTGGGCACGATGCACCGGATTCGCTGGATCTCGCCGAGAAGGAAGAAGAGCTGGGCATGCTCCGTGAGGAACTGGCTGGCGATCAGGATCACCTGCAGCAATTGCAGTTGGAGCTGCCGCAAATGGAAGCGGCACGGCGCCAGGTGCAGGAAGAGTTGCAGCGGGTCGAGCGTGAACTGGCTGCCGGGCAGGCGCGCTGTGCTGCGCTGGAGCAGATGCAGGCGCGCACGCAGCACAGCGGCAAGCTGCCGGAATGGCTGCGACGCCATGGGTTGGATGGTGCCGTGCCGCTTTGGCAACAGATACAGGTTGAAGCCGGTTGGGAGTCGGCGGTTGAAGCAGTGCTGCGTGAGCGGCTGAGCGCCATTGCCTGCGACGACACCGCCAAGCTCGATGAATGGCTGCACGACCGGCCAGATGCTCGATTGTGCGTGGTTTTACCGGGCACACAAAATATTGCCCCGGAAATTGCGTCGACCGCAACTAACCTGGGTCAGCAGGTGCGTAGCGACAACCCGGCACTGGCTGACGTCTTGAATGATTGGTTAGGCAGCGTAACGACTGCAGAAACGCTGGATGCGGCACTTGCCTTGCGTTCACAATTGCCGGCGGGGGGCGCACTGGTAACCAGGGGCGGCGATATTCTGACTCGTTCCAGCGTTACTTTTTTTGCACCGGACAAAAGTGAACACGGCTTGCTCGAACGTCAGCGCGAGATTGAAAGGCTGGGCGAAGGAATTGCTGCCTTCGAGGAAAAATCCGAGGCGATTCGTGAGCAGTTGGGGATGCTCGACGAACAACTTGACGACAAGCGAGAGGAGATCGGCGAAACCCGCCAGTACATCACCGACCGCCAGCAGCGCGTGCATGCCGTCCAGGTCGAGGTTTTGAAGCTTGCTCAGGCCATCGAGCGCTACCGTGAGCAGAAGGAACGCATGCAGGAGCAGTTGGCCGAGCTGGCGGAAGAGGAAGAAACCGAGCGTGAGCGCGACATGGCGGCGGATGAAAAAATCGCCGAGGTGCGCGAAGGCCTGGGCCGTATTCGTGTCCTGGTCGCTGGCGCGCAATCCCGGCTCGATGAAGCTGAGCGGGCGGTGCGGGCAGAGCGTGAGCGCAATGCCGATTTTGACCGTGCCTTGCGCGAGGCTCAGTTTTCGTTACGCGAGGCGCAAAGCAAGTTGCAGGATATTTTTGCCCAGCAGGCCACGGCGCAGCGCGAATTGATGCGTATCGAGAAGGATAGGGCGCAGTGTGCCGAACAGGTTGCAGCGGTGCCGCCAGACATCATGGAAGGTAATCTGCAGGCGGCGCTTGAATTGCGTCAGGTGATGGAAAAAGCGCTGGCCGAGAAGCGCGATGCACTGGAAGCGGCGACCAATGCGTTACGTGCCCTGGAAGAGCAACGCCTCAAGATAGAGCAGGGACTGGAGCCGCTGCGCGTGCGGATCGGCGATCTCAAGCTGAAGGAACAGGCGGCGACGCTCAATACCGAGCAGTTCGCGCAGCAATTGCTGGAAGCCGGGGCCGACGAAGATGCTTTGCTGCCCGAACTGGGTAATGCCCGGCCAGCAGGTTTGCAGGGTGAAATTACCCGTTTGAGCAACGCGATTGCCGAGTTGGGGGCAGTAAACCTTGCCGCCTTGCAGGAGCTGGAAACAGCCAGTGAGCGCAAAGGCTATCTCGACATGCAGGCGGCTGACCTCAATGAGGCCATGGAAACACTGGAAAATGCCATCCGCCGTATCGATCGCGAGACGCGTGACCTGCTGCAAAGCACGTTTGATACGGTCAACGGCCATTTCGGGCAACTTTTTCCCGAATTGTTTGGCGGTGGTCGCGCCGAGCTGGTGATGACCGGCGAGGAAATTCTCGATGCCGGAGTGCAAGTCATTGCCCAGCCGCCGGGCAAGAAAAATTCGACTATCCACTTGTTGTCCGGTGGTGAAAAGGCGCTGACGGCAATTGCGCTGGTCTTCTCGATGTTCCAGCTCAACCCGGCGCCTTTCTGTCTGCTTGACGAGGTCGATGCGCCGCTGGACGATACCAATACCGAGCGTTTTTGCGCCATGGTCAAGAAAATGTCCGCAAATACGCAGTTCCTATTCATTTCCCATAATAAAATTGCCATGGAAATGGCAGAGCAGCTGGTAGGTGTGACGATGCAGGAATCCGGCGTCTCACGTGTGGTGGAAGTGGATATTGAAGAAGCTTTGAAAATGAGGGACGCAGCGTAAATGACCGAACTCCAGATGGGATTGATTGCTTTGGGCGCGGCCGCGGTCGTTGGTGTTTTCGGCTACAACAAATGGCAGGAAAACCGTCATCGAAAAATGGCCGAAGCGGTGCTCAAGCGCCAGCACGAAGATGTTTTACTGGGCGATGCACCCAAGGTGGCAACGAGATCGGTTGTCACCGAGCGCAGTGAACCGGAAATAGGCATTGAGCAGCCGGAAGAAAATTACAGCCAGCGTCTTGAGCCGGTCATGGCGGTCGAAGATGAGCCAATCGCGCAGGAAGCCGAGGTCGCGGTGATCACACCGCCCGAGGCAAGCGATGACAGGTCTTTTGTCGCGGAAGAGATCATTGATTATCCAGTGACCGAGTTGCCCGCAGCGCTACTCGACCCGCGTCTTGAATTTATCGTCGCCATGGAACTGGTTGATCCGGTCTCCGTGCACCAGATACTGCATTCGCAGCGCGAAGTTCTGCAAAAAGTCAGCAAGCCGGTGCATTGGGTCGGTTTCAATGACCTGACGCGCGAATGGGTGCGGCTGGGGGCAGACGCCAGCATGAATGTGCGGCGTTTGCGTGTTGGCCTGCAACTGGCCAACCGCATGGGGCCAGTGACCGATGCCGATCTGGTGGTTTTTGCCGGTGCGATGCAGGCTTTGGCCGATGAATTGATGGCGGTGGCTGACATGCCATCGATCCGGGTTCGCGATCAGGCGGTGGAAATTGACCATTTCTGTGCCGAAGTCGATCTCGAAATCGGCATCAATCTGGTGAGCAAGGGCACGCCCTTCTCTGGTACCAAGATTCGTGCACTGGCCGAAGCCGCCGGCATGATACTCGGTGCCGACAGTCTGTTTACTCGTTATGACGATGACGGGCGTGCCCAGTTTTATCTGCAGAACCTCGAGAGCACCCAGTTTTCTCCCGAATCCATCCGCACCATGACAACCCATGGCCTGACCTTCCTGCTTGATGTGCCGCGGGTAGATCATGGCGAGCGTGTCTTCATGCAGATGGCAGAACTCGCCAAGCGTTTTGCCGAAACCCTGCACGGCACGCTGGTCGATGACAATCGCCAGGCGCTCTCTGATGTCCAGCTTGAGCACATTCGCCGGGAATACATCGGCAAGCCACAGGCGGTGATGGCCAGCTACAGCCTGCCGGCAGGGTCGGCACAAGCTCTGCGCCTGTTTTCCTGATGCCGGATCTGCTGCTTGAAACTCGGCGTACGGCCGCATTGCGTGCTGAACTCGAGCGTCACAACCACGCCTATTACGTCCGCGATGCGCCGACTATTCCTGATGCTGAGTACGACAAGCTGTTTCGTGAGTTGCAGGTGTTGGAGGCGCAGTATCCGGTACTTTTAACCCCGGATTCACCAACGCAGCGGGTAGGCGCCGCGCCGCTCAAGGAGTTTTCGCCACATCGCCATGGCATACCGATGCTCTCGCTCAACAATGCTTTCGAGGCGAGCGAGGTTGAAGCTTTCGATCAGCGCGTGCGCGATGGTCTGGAGACAATTACTGCGGTCGACTACGCTGTGGAGCCAAAATTTGATGGTCTGGCCATCAGCCTGACTTACGAAAATGGCGTGTTCACCTGTGGCGCAACGCGTGGCGATGGCGCCACCGGCGAAAATGTGACGCCCAATCTGCGCACCTTGCGCTGCTTGCCGCTGCGTTTGCAAGGCGAAGCTTGGCCGGCACTGATTGAGATTCGTGGCGAGGTATTGCTGTTCAAGCAGGCGTTCGTCGAATTGAACGCTCGTCAGCGCGAACGTGGCGAAAAGGAATTTGCCAACCCGCGCAATGCCGCTGCTGGCAGCCTGCGCCAGCTTGATTCGCGGATTACCGCGAGTCGCCCGTTGTCGTTCTTTGCCTATGGCGTCGGGGTCGGGGCTGATCAACTGGCGATCAAGACGCATGGCGAGTTGATGGAAATGCTGGCGGCCTGGGGTTTTCCCGTTGCCCAAGAGCGTCGAGTGGTTCAGGGGGCGAAGGGGCTGCTGGCCTACTTTGGCGAAATTGGCGAGAAGCGCTCGAAGCTGCCTTACGACATCGATGGCGTGGTGTACAAGGTCAACAAGCTAGCAGCACAGGCGCAATTGGGTTTTGTATCACGCGCCCCGCGTTTTGCCATCGCTCATAAGTTTCCGGCCGAAGAGGCGTTGACCATCGTCCTTGGTATTGATCTGCAGGTCGGCCGCACGGGTGCCATCACACCGGTCGCCAGGCTGCAACCCGTCTTTGTCGGCGGCGTGACAGTGACCAATGCGACGCTGCACAACGAGGATGAGGTGCGGCGCAAGGATGTGCGGGTTGGTGATACGGTCATTGTGCGTCGTGCAGGTGATGTCATTCCAGAAGTTGTCGCCATCGTGCCCGAGAAGCGTCCGAGACGTGACTTGTTTGGTGGTGAGCCGCTTAACCTGCCGTTTGCCATGCCAAACAAGTGCCCGGAATGTGATTCGGCAATCGCCAAAGGCATTGATGAAGCCATTGCCCGGTGTACTGGCGGCTTGTTTTGCCCGGCTCAACGCAAGGCGGCGCTCACCCATTTTGCCGCACGGCGGGCGATGGATATTGAAGGCTTGGGTGACAAACTGGTTGATCAACTGGTCGATGCCGGTTTGGTGCATTCGCCGGCCGATCTTTATGGACTGACCGTAGAAACACTGGCTGCCCTGGATCGCATGGGTGAAAAGTCGGCGCTTAATCTGGTTGCAGCGATTGAGCAAAGCAAGCAGACCACATTGGCACGCTTTATTTTTTCGCTAGGTATCCGCAATGTCGGCGAGGCGACCGCGCGTGATCTGGCCAAACACTTCGGCCAGCTCGATGGCCTGCTGGCGGCCGATAGTGAAGCACTGCAATTGGTGTCAGATGTCGGCCCGGTGGTGGCCGCCAGTATTGCCGCTTTCTTCAGAGAGTCACATAACCGGCAGATAATTGAGCGGCTGCGTGCAGCGGGGGTCAATTGGCCGGCCGGTGAACCACTGGATAGCGGACCAAAATTGCTGGCAGGTAAAACGCTGGTTCTGACCGGTACCTTGCCGACCTTGAAGCGTGATGAGGCCAAGGCAATGATAGAGGCAGCCGGTGGCAAGGTTTCTGGTTCGGTGTCGAAGAAGACCGATTTTGTTGTGGCTGGCGAAGAAGCCGGCTCCAAGTTGGAGAAGGCATTGGAGCTGGGTGTCGTCGTGCTGGATGAGGCAGAATTTTTGAAATTGTTGAGTCAGGGAGTTGAACCATGAAAAAAGTCAGAAAAGCCGTTTTTCCGGTCGCTGGCATGGGTACACGTTTTTTACCGGCGACCAAGGCCAGTCCCAAGGAGATGTTGCCGATTGTCGACAAGCCGTTAATCCAGTTTGCCGTTGAGGAAGCCGTTGCCGCCGGTATCACTGATATGGTGTTCGTGACTGGACGCTCGAAGCGCTCGATTGAAGATCACTTCGACAAGGCCTATGAGCTGGAGAGCGAACTTCACGCCCGCGGCAAGGATGAGTTGCTCGAATTTGTGCGCAACATGATTCCGAAAAATATTAATTGCATCTACATCCGTCAGGCCGAAGCACTGGGTCTTGGCCATGCTGTTTTGTGTGCCAAACCGGTGATCGGCGATGAGCCGTTCGCGGTGATCCTTGCCGATGACTTGCTCGACGGCGCAACGCCCGTCATGAAGCAGATGACCGATACTTACGATTACTATCGCTGCTCGGTACTTGGCGTGCAGGATGTGCCGCGCGCCGATACGAAGAGCTATGGCATTGTCGATGCCCGCCCGGTGGCTGATCGGGTCGAACAAATTAATGCCATTGTCGAAAAGCCGAAACCGGAAGACGCGCCGTCCACGCTCGCCGTTGTCGGCCGCTATATTTTGACGCCGCGTATTTTCCATCATCTGGAAAATGTCAGGCCGGGGGCCGGCGGCGAAATCCAGTTGACCGACGGTATCGCCTCCCTGCTTAGCGAGGAGCAGGTTCTCGCCTATCGCTATGAGGGTACGCGCTATGACTGTGGTTCCAAACTGGGCTATCTACAAGCCACTGTCGTTTTCGGGCGTCGCCATCATGAGGTCGGGCCGGATTTCGATGCCTACTTGAAGAGTCTGGGGTAAGTCATGGATGCACTTAAGGCGCGTGAGTTGCGGGAGACGGCGGATCTAATTCATTCGGCAGAAGAGGTCAGCGCGGCGGTAAGCCGCGTTGCGGCTGAAATTGGGGTGCGACTGGCCGACAAGAATCCTCTGGTACTCTGTGTCATGACCGGCGGTATCATCTTCTGCGGTCAACTGCTGACACAGTTCGATTTTCCGCTTGAGTTTGATTATCTTCACGCTACCCGTTACGGCCCGGATACCCAAGGCGGCAAAATTTCCTGGCGCAGCGCCCCGTGGACATCGGTCAAGGGCCGCACCGTGCTAGTTGTCGATGACATTCTCGATGAAGGTGTGACACTGGCAGCAGTCAAGGAAAGCCTGCGCCGCATGGGCGCGGAAGAGGTTTTGACGGCGGTGTTTACCGATAAGCTCAATGGTAAGGCCAAGCCTATTTCTGCCGATTTTGTCGGGTTGACCGTACCAGACCGTTTTGTCTTCGGTTTCGGTATGGATGTTGATGGTGCCTGGCGTCACTTGCCGGCCATTTACGCGATGAAGGAAGAGGCGTGAGCGGTACAACAGTTGCCGAATTTCTTGGCTACTGGGAGTCTGAGGGGGCCGCCTATGTGCGGCATGGTGACTACGACTGGATGGCCTCGCTGGTGCCTGGCAAGCGCGTGCTGGAGATTGGCTGTGGCCTGGGTTTCGGCACGCAGGCTTTGGCCG
>CAXYZX010000104.1:0-9293 GCA_964293845.1 uncultured Dechloromonas sp. | reverse complement strand
TCGCCGGCAAGCGCATCGCCATCGCCCGCGATGCAGCCTACGGCTTCATCTATCCAGCCAATCTGGAAACATTGACCAGCCTCGGTGGCGATCTACGCTTTTTCTCACCGCTAGCCGGTGATCCGCTACCGGATTGCGATGCCGTCTGGCTGCCTGGTGGCTATCCAGAACTGCACGCCCCGGCACTATCAGCCAATCAGGCGCTGTGGGACGCCTTACGCGGCCATGTCGCAGGCGGCAAGCCGCTACTCGCCGAATGTGGTGGCATGATGAGCTTATTCGAGCAGGTGACCGACAAGGGCGGGAAAACACACGCCTTCGCCGGGCTGCTACCCGGTATTTCCGTGATGCAGAAGCGCCTCGCTGCGCTCGGCATGCAGGTTACCGATCTACCGGAAGGTCGCCTGCAGGGCCACACCTTCCACTACTCGAAAAGCGAAACGCCGCTGACACCCATCGTCCGTGCGCAGACACCGGATGGCCGGGAAGGCGAGGCGATCTACCGCCGGGAACGACTGACGGCTTCCTATGTCCACTTCTACTTCGCATCCAATCCGCAAGCCACAGCCGCCTTATTCACCGACTCATAACATTTCGATTTTTACGAACAATTACTGCGGTTTATTATGGTTTTATCGTCCATCAAAACACCGTTAAACTATGCGCTGTAATCTTTTCTACAACGGAGAAAGAAATGAAAAATTTTGCCCTGATGGCCGCGGCCCTCGTGCTCGGCTTTACGCTGAGCATCGGAGATGCCGAAGCCAAGCGCCTTGGTGGTGGTGGCTCATCCGGCATGCAGCGTCAGTCGGTAACGCCGAGTACCCCGCCGTCTGCCGCCAAACCAGCCCCTGCGGCCACCCCCGCCGCCGCTCCGGCAGCGCAGCCGAAACGCTCGTGGATGGGTCCGCTCGCTGGTCTCGCCGCCGGTCTCGGTCTTGCTGCATTGGCATCTCACTTCGGTTTTGGTGAAGGCTTGGCGAATATGATGATGATTGGCCTGCTGGTCATGGCTGTTGTCTTGGTGATTGGCTACTTCATGCGCAAGAAGGCTGCGGCAGCACAGCAGTCGGGCATGGGCGGCATGCAATACGCTGGCGCCGGCGCTGACTACGGTCGCAACGCCCCGAGTAAGTCTGACTTCACTCCCGCTGGTGGTGTTGTTGCCGCCCCGATTGCCGCAGCTGCACAAGGAGGCAGTGGCTTCGTGCCGGCTGACTTCGATAGTGCCGGTTTCGTGCGCAACGCCAAGTTGAACTTTATCCGCCTACAAGCCGCCAACGATGCCGGCAATCTGGACGACATCCGCGAATTCACCACGCCGGAAATGTTCGCCGAGATCAAGATGGGTATCGACGAGCGTAAGGGTGCCAAGCAGGAAACTGACGTCGCCCAGATTGAAGCCGAAGTTCTTGATGTTGCCGAAGAAGCCAGCCGTTACATTGTCAGCGTTCGCTTTCACGGCATGATCAGCGAAGAGCGCGGCGCAACAGCACAGCCGTTCGACGAAATCTGGCACATGACCAAGCCGCTGGATGGCAGCAAGGGTTGGGCTATTGCTGGTATTCAGCAAGTCCAGTAATCAGCGATAGACTTACAAGGGGGCGGCAAGAGCAATCTTGCCGGCCCTTTTTTATTCGCAAGCAGCGTGTGAACAAAAGCACATCCAGCAGGCCTCAAACTCGTGGCCTGAGTAGACTACCAATAGCAACTCTCTACCCTGTTCCAGCAAAAACCTCTCTGAGCCTCTGGCTCCAGATGGGAACAGGATCGATAAAGCTGCTACCCAAGACAAGCTTTCAAGGGTGCCGGAATAACTAGCGTTTGGCCAATTCGCGGAAATGACTGGGCTGACCGAGGGTGAGGCGGCCGAATTCTTCAAGTAACGCATAGTCAATCGCACCTGGCCGCATGGTCATCTCTGTGGTGCCGAGACGCTCCAGATTACGCGCTTCAAAAACCACCAGACCGCGATCAAAGTCCGCTCTCCAGCGTGCGTTAATACTCAATTGACTAGCGATCTGAAACTCTGCCCGCTCGACATAACGCCGTTCATTTTTAAATTCCTTGCAGCTGAACTGCAATCCATAGTCAAAGAGCGTGCGGCGAAAACGCTCAACAGCTGGGCCACTGCGCTCGACAACAACACAAGCCGGCGAATGAAGCTGATATGAAAATGAAACCAGCTCGACCAGCGCACCGGCACTTTGTGCCTGCGTCCGATAATCGGCAAAACCCTCCTGCCAGGCGAAGCCCCCAAGAATCAGTCGATCGGCCAACGAATAGTCACGCGGAACACCGGGTTTGAGAATATTAAGTTGCTGCACCAGATCATGCAGATAGAAAAAGACATGTTTGAGCGACTGATCGATGAGCTTGTTACTAGCCGAACGCTGAACTAGGGCAGAATGCTCGTCGCGCTGTTGTAATTCGGCCTGATGCCTTAGCGTACCGAGCAGACCGGCTTCCTTATTTTGAATTTCCGGAATCGGCAACGGAATTTGTTGTTCCGAGACGGCAGGAGGCCTGCGCGGCGGCATGACGGGAACAATTTCAGGAAAGGCAAGACTGGAATCGACCATGCCGGCAACCTCGTTTGCCGCCTGTTCGCGGCGCGCCAGACGCTCGGCTGCATCAAGGTCAAACGCCTCGATATCGGCTAGTAATGAAGCCTCCAGCGCATCAATATCAGCGATCGCAATTGGTTTGCGTTCGTGTTTTTCGCGAATCGCATCGCGAATCGCGTTGGAGTTTTGCTCTCTATCTGACTTGGTCATTGCCTTATCGGAATTTCAAACTACACTGAGAACATAGTGATCGGATTATGGAGCAAGATCAAGATGGATATCGCAAGTGTCAGCAGTCTGAGTACCGCGCTCTCCCAAGTGAAAGTAGGCGATGCAGCGGGTAGTCTGGTGCTAAAAAAAGCCTTGGACCTGCAAGAGCAGGCAGTAAGCCAGTTGCTTCAGGCATTACCGCAAGTCTCCAACCCACCCAATCTAGGCAACCAAATCGACGTCAAAGCTTGATCTCGTCGAACCAGCTTTGCAAAGTGGCCGCTACCAGCGGCCATTCTTTTGCATGGGTAACAGCATGGCCCATGCCGCGGAAAATGTGCACCGGTAGTCCGTAAGACTGACCCGTGGTCTGCACCATGAAAGCCGGTACCAGTACATCGTGTTCAGCGCCAAGGATCAACATCGGCGGCCGATTCATCAGATGCAGGTTGGGCAGATTGAACATTGACATGTCCCACAGCGCCCGATGCGACTCTGTCTGCATGTGAGAAACCCAGGTAGCGAGCATGGCCTCGTCGGCCTCACCGGCAAACAACGCCTCGCGTAGCGTCGTAATATCGGCGCAATCGCCCCCCATGATGTTGTTGAGGTCGGCAAAGAGATGAGGTTTCTGAAACATCAGATGAAACTGTGAGGCAATCAAGCCTTGCGGTGGCACCGAGCAAAGCAGCACGGCCGCTGTCGCCTCATGGTGTTCGAGATATTTCTGGAGGACGAAACCACCCATCGAGTGGCCAATCAGTATCGGCGACTCACCCAGCCAGTCGACAACGCGGCTGATATCCTCGACGTAGTCGGCGATCGAATACCAGTCGATATGATCACGCCCTTCGCTACCACCATGCCCACGCAAGGAAACGGCGTAGCAGGGATAGCCTGCCTTGGCCAGAAAGGGCATGAAGGTGTCGGTCCACATCCAGCCGCCGGCAAAAGCGCCATGAATGAAAAGTAAGGGCGGTCGTTTGGTTTTGCGGCTTGGCTTGCAGGAAAATATTTCAAGGCCGTCGATTATTTCAGTTTTTATCATGGTGATCTGCTGGAGCGGGGAAGCGTGATTAAATGCGGGTTTAACCCGCGGCGCAAGGCATTATGTTGAAGTGGATACTGACGCTGGTCGTCGCGTTGTTCCTGCTGGGCATCATTGCCCCGCATCTGGCCCGCTTTGTCCGGTTCGGGAAACTGCCTGGCGACATGGCACTCCGCTTTCGCGGCAAATCCTATTTCTTCCCGATTGCCAGCACTCTACTCTTTTCGTTGCTGCTCTGGCTCATCAGCCGCCTCATTTAGCAATGCTTTGACCGCCTTTACCCGAGCAGCATGGATGCATTCGGGAATTTTTGTCTTGTCGGCACAGGCTGCGGCAATTTTTCCAGCTTCTACGGCGTTGACCGCAACAAGTGCGGCCAGCAGGCGTTGCGGACTAGCGTAGGGCCGGTTTTCCCAACCAAGACGGCCGGTAAAGTCACAAAGACAGGCGTCAAGTAACTGCTGAAACCGCGCCGGGCGGCGTAGAGCATCAGTTTTCTCGAACAGACCGACGACGGTGGCGGCCCGCAGCTCAGCGGCACGATGGATGTTGCCATGGTGACGCGCCATCAATAATGCCAGATCGCGGCAATCAACTGGCACCTTGAAGCGGGCACAGACTTTCTCGGCCAGTCGCACGCTGCGCTCCTCGTGGCCATGATGGCGCGGCAGAATATCAGCCGGTGTCGTTCCCTTGCCGAGATCGTGCAACAAGGCAGCAAAACGCACCGGTAGCGGGAAATGACTCAGCGCTGACTGATCAAGCACCATCATGGTGTGAATGCCGGTATCAATTTCTGGATGGTATTCAGGCCGCTGATGCACCCCGAACAAGGCATCCAGCTCAGGCATCAGACGCGCCAGCGCGCCACAGTCACGCAGCACCTCGAACATGCGTGACGGCTTGTCTTCCATCATGCCCTTGGCCAGTTCCTGCCAGACACGCTCCGGCACCAGGTGGTCGATTTCACCACTGGCCACCATGTCGCGCATCAACGCGAGGGTTTCCGGCGCCACTGAAAAATCGACAAAGCGAGCGGCAAAACGTGCCAACCGGAGAATGCGCACCGGGTCCTCGACAAAGGCAGGACCGACATGGCGTAGAATTTTCGCCTCAATATCGCGTTGACCGTGGAAGGGATCGACCAGCACGCCATCATCACTCTGAGCCATGGCATTGATCGTCAGATCACGCCGGGCGAGATCTTCCTCCAGCGTCACGTCGGGTGCAGCATGAAAGGCAAAGCCGTGATAGCCGGGAGCCGTCTTGCGCTCGGTACGCGCTAGGGCATACTCTTCTTGCGTTTTGGGGTGCAGAAAAACCGGGAAATCGCGACCTACCGGCCGGTAGCCCAACGCCTGCATGGCCTCAGGTGTAGAACCGACGACGACGTAATCGCGGTCGGCATTGGGGCGTCCGAGTAATTGATCGCGGACAGCACCGCCGACGATGTAGATTTTCATCGGCGGTTCAAGCGCTTACCTGCCAGCGCGATAGCGGAAGGAATCCAGCTTGCCCTTGGGGGTATTGTGCGCGATGTAAGTCGTGGCGATCGCTTCCAGCGCCGTCGGCTTCCAGTTGGCGGGCAGGTTGCACTTGCCATCACAAACGCTGTCGACCTGCATCGAACGAAGATTGTCCGGCGACATCATCGGTTGCGGTGCCAGCCACATCAGGCCTGCCTGCAAATAGGCCCAGCCTTCGGACAAAGGAATGATGGTAGCGGTGCTGCCAGTCAGTTCCTTGGTGTAATCGACCAACTCACGCAAGGTATAAACCTTGGGGCCAACCAGATCATAGGCCTGACCAAACGTGGAAACATCTTCCAGTGCGTCGACAAAGGCGTCGGCGACATCGGCGGCCCAGACCGGCTGGAAGCGGGCATGGCCAAAACCGAGCGGGAAGAAAGGCACTTTGCGCAGCACGCTGGCAAACATGGAAAGGAAAGAGTCACCAAGGCCAAAAATGACTGAAGGGCGGAAAACAGTGACATCCAGTTCGCTCTTGGCGGCCATGACCAGTGCTTCGCCTTCACCCTTGGAAGCAAGGTATTCAGATGGCGCCTGGGGATTGCCACCGAGCGCACTCATGTGCACCAGACGACGCACACCGGCGACCTTGCAGGCAGCAATGATCTTTCTCGGAAGTTCGACATGCGCCTCGCCGAAATCCCTGCTGTAGGGGAATTTCACATCGCGGCTGTGCAGGATGCCAACGAGATTGATCACTGCATCCTGTCCCCGCATCAATTCGGCCAGTGTCTTTTCGCAGTGGATATTTGCTTCCGGCATCTCGACATTGGGCTGCATGATCAGCGCCTTGGTACGCTCGCGGCGACGGGTCGGGATGGTAATTTCGATACCGCGCTGCGACAGGCGGTTGGCAATATAGGTACCGATGTAACCGCTACCCCCTAGCAGCAAGACCTTTTTGATAGCCATGTAAAACCCCGGAAACAGTATTCGATAAACTTGAATTTTAAGGCAATTTGCCTGGTTTTAGCGAATTCAGCCACAGCACTTTACAAATAAGGCCATCGCTTCAGGCTGGCGGCGTTCGCCGCAACGCCCGCTCGGCGGCCAAATTGAACAGCGATATTGAAGATGCGCGTAGCGCACGTTTGTCACGCAGCTGGCGCTCCATGATGGCTGGATGCAAAGCAACTGCAAAACCCCATTCCGGATTGCACAGCAATAATTTGCCGCTATCCGGACTAATATGGCAAAGCCGACCAACCAGTGACTGATCATCAAGCAGACGAAACTCCAGCCACTCGCCGACCCGGGTTGGCAAGGGACGCAAGCGACTAAGTTGAGGCAACTCGCCCGGAATATCTATCGTCTTCAGGCGCAAATCACCAGCACGGAGCTCAGCTGCCTCCGGTGCAGCCCCCGCTGGAGAAAGCATCCCCTCGTCCACCCGCGGTGGTGCCAGTGGTGCTTCAATGCTAGTAGCGATCTGCGCAGACGATGGCGCAGTAACCCCACGCATTGCAGCCGTCTGCAACGAAAAGCAGGTGTCGAGAAATTCGGCACGTACCTCTTCAGCCACATCAAGACGCCCCATGCCATTGTTTAGCAGTTGCAGCATGCCCGGCAGCATGCGCGACAAACGCTTGCGATCATCGGCATCCGTCTTGGCCTGAACGCTCCACAACAAACTATCGATCACGGTGGTGTGCTCCTGCCAAGCTGCACTCTCTTCACCATGTTCGACCCAGACCTGCAACAGCACCTTGTACCAGTAATTGCGCAAGAAATCGGCGATTCCCTGCGGTACACCGCGCGCGCAGAAGGCTGCGATGGTTTCCTGGCAGCGGCTTTCTCCTTGGCCACGCTGATCCATTCGGGTAAGCAATGGCAACCAGACGGTACACCCTTGGGCGATTTCCTGATCACGCTCGCTGATCAGCGCATCGAGCTTGGCAACATAACGCTCAAACACGCCAGAATCATTTGAAAATTCACTGCGCACCTGGGTGGCAATGCTCAGAATTTGCAGACAAACTGGGTGCTTGGACGAAACATCGCCCGGTAGCCCCAGCGCCGCACGCGCCATACGGTCGAGCAGCAGGCGTGCCGGATGCACTTCATTGGTGAAAAAGGCCGGATCAAGCATGGCCGCTTTCAGCATGGGTATCTGAAGGCTGGAAAGCGCCGATTTGATTGCCTCGGGCAGGCCAGGCATGTCGAAAATTGCCTCAAACACCAGTGCCATGGTATCGATCGCCGCCGCCTCTGGCGCGGCTTTGGGTATCCCGAGTTCACTTGACTTTAAGGTGTGCCGAATCACCTCATTGGCCGGTACAGATTGGTCAAAAAGACCCGGAATCAGATTTTCAAGTGAACTCACTCCGCCCGTAGCAGCTAAACCAGGCGGCAGGCGACCAACTTTTTCCAGTTCGTCGAGACGTGACAACAAGCGATCGAACATGGCTTGCGAAAACAGGCTGCCGCTGGCGCTACCAGCCTGGACGGGCAGCCCCCCGCCAGGTATTTGCGCCATCAGATTTTGCTGCAGCGCTGCAAGTGCATTACCCCCAGCTTGCCCGAGAGCAGCTTTGCCAACGCTTGGCGCATCAGGCGCGGTAACGATAGCAGGCTGGGCTGCATTGACCCGGCAAGCCTCAAACAGTACATTGAGATTGGCGTAGAGTACTGGCAGGTTGCTGGCGAAATAATCTTCGAGCCGTTCAATACGCGCCAAGGTTTTATCGTGCCCCTCACCCAACTCGCTGCACATTTGGGTCAAGCCCTGGGCAATGCCTTTGGGGCCAACCGGATTGTCCGACACCTTGAGGTCTGGCCGTTTGAGCAGGGTGACAAAACGCAAATAAACTCGCCAGAGATCACCACCGGTTCTTTCCAGCAACTTGGCCGAAAACTCGCCAAGGCGAATTTCCAGCTCAAGGTCATTCTCGTGAACTAACGAAATACGTGATGCGGTCAAGCCACTAGCTTCTCCGAAGCCACCACGGCGCGCCGTCGATACCATCTCGTCAAAATAAGCTGCCACTACCTGGACAAATGTGCGGACCGCAACATCCGAGACCGGTTCTGCCTCATGCAGCAACTGCCCCAACTCTTTCAGATAAAGAGTGCGACAGTCGCCAAGTATTTTTGCTGAATCTGGATCGTCGTTTTTTACCGGTGTAGCGAAAGAATTGTCCACGTTTGAACTCTGAGCAGACCATCAAGGCAATGGCCAAACATCTTAGGGCAAATCCTTGTCCTTGGGGGGCTCTACAGAGCGTGGCGCGACGACGCCAAGGCGTTTTTTCAGCGAATCTGGGTGGCCGGTGAACAAAGCAGAGTAATAAACCGAATTACTCATCACTTTTTTGACGTAATCACGAGTTTCAGAGAAAGGAATCGTCTCGGCATAGATCGCGCCTTCCAGGGGCCGGTCGGCGCGCCATTTTTTGGCACGACCAGGCCCTGCGTTATAAGCCGCCGAAGCCAGCACTGGATGATTATCAAGATTTTCCATAACCAGACGCATGTAGCTGGTGCCCAGCAGGACGTTGGTTTCGGTATTGTTCACCTGACTGTGGTTGTAGTCGCGCAGGCCTATTTTCTTGGCAACCCACTTCGCCGTAGCCGGCATCAACTGCATCAGGCCGGAAGCGCCGACGTTCGACTTGGCACTGGGAATAAAGCGGCTTTCCTGACGCATCAGACCATAAACCCAGGCATCATCGAGTGACTGACTCTGCGCCGCCGGACGCACCTGTTCGCCGTACGGTGAGAGAAAGCGCAGCGTATAGTCGTGTTCGTTTTTAGTCTTGTCGGCCGCCGTGATCGCACGGTCCCAGATCTGGTTGCGCCGGGCGAGGTCAGCCGCCGCCAGCAGTTCCCGATCATCCATACCTCGCAGTGACCAGTTCCACTCGCGCACACCTTCAGTACGCATCTCCAGACGGAGAAAGGCGAGGGCTCGCTTGATACCCGGATTCTGCCGTGCCGCGC
>CAXYZX010000103.1:0-9328 GCA_964293845.1 uncultured Dechloromonas sp. | reverse complement strand
GTCACGCTCAAAGGTGACAATATCGCCAATGAGTTCAAACAGATTATCGAGCGCTATGTTGAGCGCACCTACACCAAGAAACTGAAGTCATGAGTCAAAGTTTGCAAGCCGTGCGCGGGATGAACGATGTTCTTCCTGACGAGGCCGAGTTCTGGGAGTTGTTCGAGGACACCATACGTGCGTGGTTGAAGGGTTACGGTTATCGGCCGATCCGCATGCCCATCGTCGAGCCGACACCGCTCTTCAAGCGTGCTATCGGTGAAGTGACCGATATCGTCGAGAAGGAAATGTATTCCTTCATCGACGGCCTGAATGGCGAAGCGCTGACCCTGCGCCCGGAAGGTACTGCCGGTTGTGTGCGTGCCGTCATCGAGCACAATCTGGCGGCGCGCCAGACGCAGCGCCTCTACTATATTGGCCAGATGTTCCGTCATGAGCGTCCGCAAAAGGGACGTTACCGCCAGTTTCATCAGGTCGGTGTCGAGTCCTTCGGTATTGCCGGGCCGGATATCGATGCCGAAATGATCCTGATGGGCGCCCGTCTCTGGGGCGATCTCGGTCTTGAGGGGATCGAACTGCAACTCAATAGTCTCGGTCAGCCGGAAGAGCGTGCTGTGCATCGCGCGGCGCTGATCACCTATTTTGAGGAAAATGCCGAGTTGCTCGACGAAGAGGCCAAGCGTCGCCTGCACACCAACCCGTTGCGTATTCTCGATACCAAGAATCCGGCCATGCAGGATATGTGCAGCGCTGCGCCCAAGCTGATTGATTTTCTTGGCGATGAATCGCTGACTCACTTTGAAGGCGTGCAACGCATCCTGCGTGATGCCGGCATCCCCTTCAAGATCAATCCGCGTCTGGTGCGCGGCCTTGATTATTACAATTTAACGGTATTCGAGTGGGTTACTGACAAGCTTGGGGCGCAAGGTACAGTTTGCGCCGGTGGTCGCTACGACGGGCTGGTTGGTCAGCTCGGTGGCAAGCCAACGCCCGCCTGTGGTTTTGCCATGGGTGTCGAGCGTTTGATTGCCTTGATCAAGGATTCTGGCGGAGAACCCGCAGCACCGGCACCGGATGTTTATCTCGTACATCAGGGTGATGCTGCTTACCGACTGGCTTTCCGCGTTGCGGAAGGCTTGCGCGATCAAGGCATCAACGTGTTGCTGCATTGTGGTGGCGGCAGCTTCAAGTCACAGATGAAAAAAGCTGACGGCAGCGGTGCCGGGTTTGCTGTCATTATCGGTGACGATGAGGCAGCGACTGGCGAAGCTCAGTTGAAATCCCTGCGCGAACAAGGTTCAGCGCAACTAAAATTAAAAGTCGATGAACTGGCAGAAGCCATCATCGGACAAATTATTGATTCGGATGAAGAGGAATAATCAGCATGGCGCATTACGACCTCGAAGAGCAGGAACAGATTGATTCCATCAAGACATGGTGGAAGATGTACGGCAATCTGGTGACCAGCGTGGTGACCGTGGCTTGTCTGGCGGTTATTGGCTGGCAGGCATGGAACTGGTATCAGCGTGGCCAATCAACTCAGGCAGCAGCAATTTATAGCGTGCTGGAGCAGGCGGTGAGCGCACGCGATGCACAAAAAATCAAGGCGGCAGCCGGTGAGCTGGCTGAGAAATATGGCAGCACCAACTACGCAGTTCTGGGTGCTCTGCTGGCGGGCAAGCAGTCGTTCGATGCGAGTGACCTGAAAACGGCCAAGGTACAGTTGTCTTGGGCTGCCGATAATGGCAAGGACGAACTCAAGGATATTGCCCGTCTCCGTCTGGCTGCTGTGCTGCTTGATGAACAAGCCTATGACGAAGCACTCAAGCAACTTGAATCGAGCCATGCACCAGCATTTGCAGCACGCTTTCAGGAGTTGAAGGGCGATGTGCTGGCCGCTCAGGGCAAGAAGCCGGAGGCGCTTGCTGCCTACAAGGCGGCGCAGGCTAAAAGCGAAGGCAAGACCGGCGTCGGTAGTGAATTGCTGCAACAGAAGATTGACAGCATGGGCGAGGCGGCCTGATGTCGTTGCGCCTGATTGCTCTCCTTTCGTCAGCCTCACTCTTGTTGGCTGGCTGTGCGACGATTTCGGATAGTCTGGATTCGATCAATCCGTTCTCCAGTAGTGGTCCAAAAATGGCGCCGCTCAAGCCGTTTACCGCAACAGCCGAGGTTCGTCCGCAATGGTCTTTCAGCGCCGGCAAGGCGCGTGACTATACCTTCACGCCTGCGGTTGTCGGCAATGCAGTATTTGTCGCGGAGGCTGATGGGGCAGTCAGCAAATTGGAAGATGGTAAGTCAGTCTGGCGTATCAAGGTTGGCCAGCCGATTTCCGCCGGTGTTGGCGCCAGTGCGAAAATGGTTGTCGTCGGTACCCCCAAGGGCGAAGTGTTGGCTTTCTCGGCTGAAGATGGCAAGCCACTTTGGCAGGCACGTGTTTCCAGCGAAGTGTTGGCGCCACCAGCGATTGGTGCCGAAGGTGTTGCTGTGCGTAGCGGTGACAACCGGGTTTTTCTGCTTGATTTATCCGATGGCGGTCGTAAATGGGTTTACCAGCGCGCTACGCCATCGCTCTCCCTGCGCAACACGGCTCCGCCAATTTTTGGGGATCGTTTTGTCTTCATCGGTTTTCCGGGTGGCAAACTGGTTGCGCTTGGTCTGCAGAACGGAGCGCCAGTCTGGGAGGGGGCCGTTGCACTACCCAAGGGGGCGACCGAACTGGATCGCGTGGCCGATATTGTTTCAACTCCGGTAATCGATGGCTCGCAGGTTTGTGCTGTAGCTTTTCAGGGACGGGTTGCCTGTTTCGATCTGGGGCAGGGTGGTGCCCTGATTTGGGCGCGTGATTTGTCATCGGCATCCGGCTTGGCGCTTGATGGTCGCTATCTTTTCGTGACTGACGAAAAGGGGGCTGTGCACGCGCTTGATCGCCTCTCTGGCAGCAGCCTCTGGAAGCAGGACAAACTACTCAATCGCCGAGTTTCCGGCCCAGCGGCGCGCCGCGGTCTGGTCGTGGTGGCTGATGGTGAAGGAATCGTTCATTTTCTGTCACGCGAGGATGGCAGCTTTGCCGCCCGCCAGAAAACCGATGGCACCCCGGTCAGGGCGCCCGTACAAACAATTGGCACCGGTTTTCTGGTGCAGACTGCCGGCGGTAGCGTCAGCGCAATCGAGGCTCAATGAAACCAACTATCGTACTCGTCGGCCGACCTAACGTCGGCAAATCCACCCTTTTTAACCGTCTGACCAAGTCGCGCGATGCGATTGTTGCCGACATGCCGGGCCTGACCCGCGACCGTCACTACGGGCATGGAAAAATCGGTGGCAAGCCCTATCTGGTTGTTGATACCGGGGGATTCGAGCCGCTGGTCAAAGACGGCATCATGCACGAAATGGCGCGTCAGACCGAGCAGGCCATTGCCGAAGCCGATGCTGTGATCTTCGTGGTTGACGCCCGCGCTGGTCTGACGCCGCACGACAAGGAAATCGCCAACATGCTGCGCCGCCTCGCCCGGCCGGTGTTTGTTGCGGTCAACAAGGCAGAAGGCCTGAATTATGCAATCGCCGAGGCTGATTTCCACGCCCTCGGCCTCGGTGAGCCAAATGCAATTTCCTCTGCGCATGGTGAAGGAGTGCGAGGTCTCGTCGAGTTGGCGCTCCAGTCCTTCCCGGACCCGGAGGAGGCAGAAGAAAAGTCTTCAGCGATCCGTGTTGCTATCGTTGGCCGCCCTAACGTTGGCAAATCAACCATGATCAACACTTTGCTGGGTGAAGAACGAGTTATCGCATTCGACCAGCCAGGCACAACCCGTGACTCGATCGAGATTGATTTTGAGCGTGGTGGCAAGAAATATGTGCTGGTTGATACGGCTGGCATGCGCAAGCGCGGTAAGGTCTTTGAATCCATCGAAAAATTCTCGGTGGTTAAAACCCTGAAAGCAATTGAAGACTCCAACGTCGTTATTCTGATGGTTGATGCCCAGGCTGATGTCTCGGATCAGGATGCGCACATTGCTGACTTCATCGTCCAGTCGGGACGTGCACTGGTGGTTGCGGTAAACAAATGGGATGGCCTTGATGCTTATACCCGTGAGCAGACGCGCCTGATTCTGCAGCGCAAACTGAAATTCCTCGACTTCGCGCGCTTTCATTTTGTTTCGGCCAAGGAAAATATTGGTCTTGAATCAATTTTTCGTTCGGTCGATGCTGCCTACGCCGCAGCGATCACCAAAATGTCTACGCCGCGTCTGGCGCGGGTGCTGGCTGATGCTGTGGCCAAACAGGCACCAGCCAAGCATGGGCTGTTCCGTCCCAAGCCGCGCTATGCCCACCAGGGGGGCTCCAACCCGCCGATCATTGTCGTGCATGGCAACGCGGTCGATCAAATCACCGACAGCTATCGCCGCTATCTTGAACATACATTCCGCGAAGCCTTCAAGCTGCAGGGAACACCGTTGCGCATCCAGTTTGTCAGCGCTAAAAACCCATTCGCTGACAAAGATAAAAAGTAATCAGCAAATTGTTCGCCGCACCGAAGTAATATTCGGTACATTAGTCACCTCATAACAACATACATGGAGCTCCCCACCATGAGCAACAAAGGGCAACTGTTACAAGACCCCTTTCTCAACGCACTTCGCCGCGAGCACGTTCCCGTTTCTATTTACCTGGTCAACGGGATCAAATTGCAGGGCCAGGTTGAATCATTTGATCAGTACGTCGTACTGCTCAAAAACACCGTTACTCAAATGGTGTACAAACACGCTATCTCCACGGTGGTGCCGGCACGTCCGGTGAACCTCCAGCAAGAGCAGGCAGCGGAATAATTCCGAACTGCCACAAAGCCCGCTATTTTGGCGGGCTGTTTTTTCTCGCACCCGAAATTGCCCATGAATGAGCGACCCGCTGCAGGTGAACGTGCGGTAATCGTTCAGCTTGACTTCGGCCAGCCTGATCTTGAAGATCAACTGGAAGAGGTTCGTCTGCTTGCTCAATCGGCGGGCGGTGAAGTGGTTGCAGAGGTTGGAGGGCGGCGCTCGAGCCCGGATTCAAAGACTTATGCCGGCAAAGGCAAGGTTGAGGAAATTGCCGCGATGCTGGCCGCTGGTGATGCTGATCTGGTGATTTTCAACCATGAGTTGTCGCCGGCGCAGGAACGTAATCTTGAACGCACACTCAAATGTCGCGTGATTGACAGAACCAGTCTGATACTCGATATTTTCGCCTTACGCGCTTCCAGCGCCGAGGGCAAGTTGCAGGTCGAACTGGCCCAGCTTGAACATCTGTCTACACGATTGGTGCGTGGCTGGACTCATCTGGAGCGACAGCAAGGTGGTATTGGCATGCGCGGTCCTGGCGAAACTCAGCTTGAAACGGACCGTCGCCTGCTCGGAACGCGGGTCAAGTTGCTCAAGGAGCGTCTGGCCAAGCTTTCGCGCCAACGTGGTATTCAGCGCAAAGCGAGAATGCGTGGTGATGTGCTCAATGTGTCGCTGGTCGGCTATACCAATGCTGGCAAGTCCACGCTTTTCAATGCCTTGACCCATGCCGGGGTTTATGCGGCTGACAAGTTGTTTGCAACGCTGGATACTACCTCGCGCAAACTGTGGATAGAGGGCGCAGGTAATATTGTGATCTCGGACACGGTTGGTTTTATCCGTGATTTGCCTCACTCTCTGGTTGATGCGTTTCACGCAACTCTTGAAGCAGCGATCGATGCTGATCTTTTGCTGCACATCGTTGACAGTGCAAGCCACGCGCGTGACGAGCAGGTTTATCAAGTCAACAAGGTTCTTGAAGAAATTGGTGCACGCGACATGCGCCAGGTTGTAATTTGGAACAAGATAGACCTGACCGAAGCTGAGCCGGGAATCGACCGCGACGAATATGGTAATATCGCGCGCGTTCGAGTCAGTGCGCGCTCTGGCGATGGGCTGAGTCAGCTTAGAGAAACCCTGGCCGAATATGCACTGGTCAAGGCTGAGGCACGGCGCAAAGCGCTGGCCGAAGTCCACGAAGATGCATTCACAACTACTTTATAGTCTCCCCAGAAATCCATGATTCCGACCTTAGGTATTTGCATGTCACTAAATGACCCCCAGTGGGGCAACCGCGGTAACAAGAACGGTGGCGATTCCAATGACAGTGGCCCGCGCCGCCCCAATCAGGGGCCGCCGGATCTTGAAGATCTTTGGAAGGACTTCAACCGGAAGCTGAATGGGCTGTTCAATAAAAAAGGTGGCGGCGGCAACAACGGTGGGGGCGGAGATGGCCCGCGCATGCCGCAATTCGATTTCAACGCCAAATTTCTTGGGGGCGGTATCGGCCTGATTGTTGGCCTGGTGGTTGTAGTTTGGTTGGCTTCCGGGTTCTATATTGTTGATGCCTCGCAGCGTGGCCTTGTTCTGCAGTTTGGTAGTTTCAAGGAAACCACCGAACCGGGTTTACGCTGGCGCTTTCCGACACCGATCCAGACGCATGAACTGGTCAATCTGACGGGTGTCCGTACTGTGGAAATCGGCTATCGCGGCAGTGAGCGAAACAAGGTGCTGAAAGAAGCGCTGATGCTGACTGATGACGAAAACATCGTTAACATCCAGTTTGCCGTGCAGTATGTATTGAAAGATCCAGTCGAGTATTTGTTCAATAACCGTCATACCGATGAAGCGGTGATGGGCGCCGCAGAAACCGCTGTGCGCGAGATTGTCGGTAAGAGCAAGATGGACTTTGTGCTTTATGAAGGCCGCGAGCAGATAGCGACCCAGGCTGCCAAACTGATGCAGGATATTCTTGATCGCTACAAGAGCGGCATCATGATTTCCAAGGTCACAATGCAGAATGCACAGCCGCCAGAACAGGTGCAGGCAGCTTTTGATGATGCCGTGAAAGCCGGTCAGGATCGTGAGCGCCAGAAAAATGAAGGTCAGGCTTATGCCAATGATGTCATTCCGAAAGCAAAAGGTACCGCAGCACGTTTGATCGAAGAGGCCAATGGCCACAAGCAGCGGGTGATCGCGACGGCTGAAGGTGATGCATCGCGCTTCAAACAGGTTCAGGTCGAGTATGCCAAGGCACCCGAAGTCACGCGCCAGCGGATGTATCTCGATACCATGCAGCAGGTTTACTCGAACACCAGCAAGGTGATGGTGGACTCCAAGGGGCAGGGTAATTTGCTCTATTTGCCGCTTGATAAACTGATGCAGGCTTCGGGTGCGGTTGCTGCTGCCCCGGCTACTGTGGATACGCCTGCTGCGCCAAGTGCCCGGGTAAATGCGCCTGCTGCCGGTGAAGCACCGCCGCAAATGGATACATCTTTGAACAATGCAACTCGTCGTGAGCCCTCGTTGCGTTCGCGTGATCGGGAGAGCCGCTAATGAGCCCGCGTATGAATCTTATTGGCGCAATTTTCGCCACTGTTCTGGTTGTGCTGGCGATGTCGATCTTTACGGTCGACCAGCGTCAGTTTGCTCTGGTTTTCCAGTTGGGTGAAGTCAAGCAAGTAATTACAGAGCCTGGCCTCAACTTCAAGATACCGATGATCCAGAATGTGCGTTATTTCGAGAAGCGCATCATCACGCTGGATAACAATGATCCGGAACGTTTCATCACCTCCGAGAAAAAGAACGTTTTGGTTGATTCGTTCATCAAGTGGCGCATCGTTGATCCTAAACTCTATTACATCTCTGTCGGCGGTGATGAGGCGCGTGCCAAGATTCGCTTGAATCAGACAGTCAACGCCGGTTTGCGCGAGGAATTCGGCAAGCGTCTGGTGCATGACGTTATTTCTGGTGAGCGCGACAAGATCATGAATCAGATGCGTGAAAAGGCCGATATTGATGCACGTACCATTGGTGTTCAGATCGTTGACGTACGCCTGAAGCGAGTTGAGCTGCCTAACGAAGTCAGTGATGCGGTCTATCGTCGTATGGAGGCGGAACGTAAGCGGGTCGCCAATGAGTTACGTTCGGAAGGTTCTGCCGAAGCTGAAAAAATTCGCGCCGATGCAGATCGTCAGCGTGAAGTCATAATTGCCGAAGCCTATCGCGATGCCCAGAAGGCCAAGGGTGAGGGTGACGCCAAGGCAACCAGTATTTACGCTCAAGCTTTTTCGCCTTATCCAGAGTTCTACGCCTTCTATCGTAGTCTTGAGGCTTATCGTGGCAGTTTCCGTAACAAGAGCGATATTCTTGTTGTTGAACCGTCTTCAGAGTTTTTCAAGTACATGAAGAGCTCCGGACACGACAAAGGCAAATGACCTCTACGCTACTGATGGCCTTCGCACTGATGTTGGTGCTTGAAGGCCTGATGCCCTTTATAGCCCCGGCGGCATGGCGTGAAACCTTCCGCCGCCTCGTTCAATTTTCTGACGGGCAAATCCGTTTCATTGGCCTTACATCAATGATTATCGGTCTCGTCATGCTTATGGTTTTTGCATGAACTGGTTGTTACCTGAATACATTGCCGATGCACTGCCCGCCGAGGCTGCTCGCATTGAGCGTCTGCGTCGCACGGTGCTTGATCACTTTCGTACCCGCGGTTTCGAGTTGGTCATGCCACCGATGCTGGAGTATCTCGAATCGCTGTTGACAGGAGCGGGACAGGATCTTCACCTGCGCACCTTCAAACTGGTTGATCAGTTGAGTGGCCGGACCATGGGTGTCCGTGCCGACATCACGCCGCAGGCCGCACGTATTGATGCGCATCTACTCAATCATCAAGGCGTGACTCGCCTGTGTTATTGCGATAGCGTGCTGCATACCTTGCCAGCGACTATTGCGGCCAGTCGTGAACCGCTACAAATAGGTGCCGAGCTCTACGGTTATAATGGTATAGAGGCTGATCTGGCGGTGATCCGCTTGATGGCGGGAGCGCTTGACCAGATCAAGTTGCCGGTGAGTCGCATCGATCTAGGTCATGTCGGTATTTTCCGCGCCTTGGCTGCCGCTGCCAATTTGCCGCAAGAAGCTGAGGAAAACGTTCTCAATCTTTTGCAGGCCAAGGATGTGCCAGGTTTGATTGAGGCTTGCGCCGATGTCCCGTCGCCCTATCGAGAAGCGCTGCAGCGCCTACCTGCTCTCTACGGTGGGGCCGAGGTGTTGGATCGCGCTGCGCTTGAGTTGCCGATGCTACCGGGAATTGCGGCTGCGCTGGATGGTCTTCGCCATCTGATAGACGTTGCGCCGGAACTGCCGTTCTCGGTCGATCTCTCTGATTTGCGTGGCTACCATTATCACAATGGTGTCGTGTTCGCCGCCTATTGTCCGGATTATCCGGCTGCAATAGCGCTCGGTGGGCGTTACGACGGGGCTGGCAAGGCCTTTGGCCGCGC
>CAXYZX010000102.1:0-9406 GCA_964293845.1 uncultured Dechloromonas sp. | reverse complement strand
ACTTTCTACCGCAGTTTCATTTCCTTGATTCTGATGTTCGCTTTGGTCCGCCTGCGTGGGGTTTCACTGGCGACGCCGCATTGGCGCTGGCAAATCAGTCGCGGCGTGGTTGGCTTCTCCGCACTGTTCGCCTATTTTTACGCCATCACGCTCTTGCCACTGGCTACTGCTGTGACCCTGAATTACACCTCGGCCATCTTTCTCGCCATCTACCTGGCGCTGGCTGGAATGCGCATGCGGTTCGGTATTCTTGGGGCGTTAGTGCTCGGACTGGTCGGCGTGGTGCTTCTGCTCAGGCCAACCTTGCATGCTGATCAATTGATCGCTGGTTTGATTGGGTTGGGCTCCGGTGTGCTGGCTGGTATGGCGTATTTCAGCGTACGAGAACTTGGGGCACGCGGTGAGCCGGAAACTCGTACTGTGTTCTATTTTTCGCTGGTCTCGTCGGTTTGTGCCGGCCTTTGGCTGGCCTTCAGCGAATTGCATGCGGTCGACCTGAAAAATGGCTTGCTTTTACTTGGTGTCGCCAGCTTTGCGACCATCGCTCAACTAGCCATGACCCGCGCTTATACGCGCGGCAAAACGCTGATGTCGGCAGCGCTGGCTTACAGTACAGTGATTTTCTCCAGCCTCTTCGGTGCGATGTTCTGGGGTGAGGTTCTCGATACGGCAGCCTGGGTGGCCATCGGTCTGATCATTCTTTCCGGTATTGCGGCAACACACTTTTCCCGCGCCAGCCCGGTTGAACAGGATTAATCAGCGTTAAACTGAGACAAACAACAACGGAGTCAAACCATGATCGTTATTGACCATCAAGCCAGTCGTGTCAGCGTTTCCGTGTTCGGCGAATTCACCTTGGCCGACTACAAGGAATTCGAAGAAGTCGTTAATTTCAAGATCAAGTTCGAGGGGCCGGTTGATCTCTATTTCGATATGACCCAGATGGCAGATCTGACGCTGGACGTCGCTTGGGAGGAGATTAAATTTTCCCGCGCTCACGCCAACGACTTCAAGCGCGTTGCGGTGGTTACTGACAGCCAGTGGGTGACGTGGAGCGCCTGGTTGTCCCAGACTTTCGTCAATGCCGATGTCGAAGTATTCGATAGCGAAGAAGAGGCGAAAAGCTGGTTGGAGTCCGAGGCATGAGTTTTACAACGCTGGTTGATGCAGCGACGCTGGTCGCGCAACAGGCTGACCCCGACTGGCTGATCGTCGATGTACGTCACCAGCTGGCGGATACGGCCTACGGTGCTCGTGTCTATGCCGAGGGGCACATTCCCGGAGCGGTGTTTTTGCATTGCGACTGCGATCTCTCTGGCGCCATGTGTGGAACCAATGGCCGCCACCCCTTGCCGGCCCCAGAGGCTTTGGCGGCCCGTTTCGGCGCCATCGGTATTTCGGCTGCAACGCAGGTGGTGATCTACGACGACGCGCAAGGCATGATTGCCGGGCGTCTATGGTGGCTCTTGCGCTGGTTGGGGCATGAGAAAGTTGCCGTGCTCGATGGCGGCTTGCAGGCTTGGCTGGCTGCCGGTGGCACCCTGAGTAGCGCATTGCCAGTCACCAAGACCGCCAGCTTCGTGGCCAATGTACGGGATTCACTGGTCGATGCCGATTACGTGCAAAGCTTTCTCGAAGCATCGCGCATACATCTGATTGATGCGCGTAGTCCGGATCGTTATCGCGGGGAGAACGAAACCATAGATCCGGTGGGTGGGCGACTGCCTGGTGCGGTCAACCGGTTTTTTCGCGAAAATTTACAGGCTGATGGGCGCTACAAGCCGGCCGCTCAGTTGCGCGCCGAATGGCTGGTAGCGCTGGATGACAAGCTACCGGAGCAGGTGGTTCACTACTGTGGTTCTGGCGTTTCTGCCTGTCACAATATATTGGCGATGGAAATTGCCGGTTTGCCTGGCTCACGGCTCTATGCCGGTTCCTGGAGCGAATGGTGTACGCAACCGGGTCGGCCGATCGCTCAAGGCTGAGCCTGGAATGTGGGAGTAGCACTTGGAAAGCCCCAAAACAGGTCTGCTCATTCTTGCCCTGGTAGCGGCTGCTACGCTGGCTGGCGGCCTGTTGGGCTGGAAAATTCGTCAGCAGGGGGCTTATGTGGCGCCAAAAGCTGATTTGCCGTCAGCTACTCTTTTCAGTCGAGAAGAAATAAGACAGGCGTTGCCGTGGATTCAGCCACTGCAGGACATCGTTCGGGATGCTTGAGGGGCGCAGTGCTTCTTCGATCTTGAGTTCACTGACCTGCCCAAGGTCTACCGTTGGTGCGTCACGTTTGTCATCCTCCGGGCTGTAGATCAGGACGGTTGGGCGCAAGCTTTCCTTGCCGGGCGAAACTACCAGTCCCAGCGATTCATCATTCAGTTTGACCAATGTGCCGGGTGGGTAAACGCCGAGCAGTTTGATCAGCATGCTTAGCAAACGAGGGTCAAATCTGGCAGTTTCGACACGAAATATTCGTGCCAGTGCTTCGGCTGGCATCAAGGCTTCACGCTCGGGAGACTCAGGCGAACACAGGCGATCGTAGCGATCAACCAGCGCGACAATGCGTGCAGCCGGGCCTGCATTGGTTTTGCCGGTGGGCCATCCGCTGCCATCGATGTATTCGTGATGGTCGGCAATGATCGACAGCGCAGTCAGGCCAAATGCGTCGGATACCTTGGCCATTTCGACGCCATAGGCCCCGTGCTGGCGAAAGAACGCCTCTTCGTGCTTGGCGCGGGTCTTGGCCTTGAGAATGTGTGCCGGTACTTTGGCTTTGCCAATATCGTGGGCCAAGGTGCCCAAGGCCAGTTCAGAGAGTTGTGTTTCGTTCAGGCCGGCAACCTTGCCTAGCAGCATGGCCAGCGTCATGACATTGAGGGCATGAAACTGTGGTCCATCGCCTTCCTTGTCGCCCAACAGGTGCAGCAATATTTCCTGGCCTTGGGAAATCATGCTGGCCGTTTTTTTCGATAGCTCTGCGAGTTGTGCGCCGGCCTGTTTGGGGCTCCGTGTCATGCCCAGCATGGCTTCGCGAGTAACGCGGGCGGCCTGCTCCCAGGCGCGGTCAGCACGAGCAGCGGCGTCTTTTTGCTGACGTAGCCTGTCATGCTTCTCTTTGTTTTGCTGCATCATCTCCTGAGCCAGTTCAGCAGCCTCATTCGACGCGACGGGTGCTTCGGTGTCTTCGGGGGTTACCGTTTCAGGTTGATCAAGCACGGGGCCAGGCGCCGCGCTACTTTTTTCTGGGTAGTAGTAAAGCTTGCCCTGAATGGGGATGGCGCGGATCGTGGCGATCTGTTTGGCATCATTTATCTTGAAGCGGTTGTAGAGAAAGGGATGATCGTCCCAGGACATGTCGAGCCAGACGTAAAGGCCAACAACTACCTGTGATGTGTGTATTGCAATCGGCTTTTCAGGTCTTTTCCACATGTGCTCGCTACCAGTAATTGGGCGCAAGGATAGCAGCCAAAATTCATGCACTGCAATGACATCAGATTTCAGGCGTCAGCTTGTCGTGCAAGGCTCCACGAAACATGTTCGCGAACCAGTGCTGATGGGTGGTTCAATTGACTGCTGAGAGCGGCTCGCGTCGCGTCACTGGGGGGCGCATTGCCGAGAGCAACGGCGATATTTCTTAACCAGCGCTCGTGGCCAATGCGACGGATGGGGTTGCCAGCCAGGCGTACGTTGAATTCGTCTTCGCTCCAGGCGAACAGTTCGAGCAGGCTCGCCGAATCAAGTCCATGACGTGGAGCAAACTCGGCGTCGCCCAATTGGGCGAAGCGGTTCCACGGGCAGCAAGTCTGGCAGTCGTCGCAACCGTAAATGCGATTGCCGATCAGGGGGCGGAATTCCTCTGGGATGGCACCAGCCAGTTCTATGGTCAGGTAGGAAATACAGCGTCTGGCGTCGACTTTGTAGGGAGCGATGATGGCCTGGGTTGGGCAGGCAGCGAGGCAGGCGTTGCAGGTGCCGCAATGGTCATCGATGGGTGGGTCGGGGGGCAGGGGCAAGTCGCAGTAGATTTCACCAAGAAAACGCCACGAACCTTCCTTGGAAAGCAATAGCGTGTGCTTGCCGCGCCAGCCTAGCCCGGCCTGACTGGCGAAATGCACTTCCATGACCGGGGCTGAATCGGAGAACACCCGGTAGCCAAATGGGCCAATAACGGCGGTCATGACATCGGCAAGTTTTTGCAGGCGGTTGCGTACCACCTTGTGATAGTCGCGACCTTGGGCATAGCGTGAAATGGCTGCCAGTTCCGGATCGCCATAAATTTTTTGGTGTGGCAGGTAGTCGACCGCAACAGACACCACGCTGATTGTGCCGGGGTGCAGTGCGGCAGGATTGGCACGCAAATCGGCATGACGCGCCATATAATCCATCTCGCCGTGGTAGCCAGCCGCCAGCCAGAGACGCAGGCACTCACTGGCTTCACTGACATCGGCTCGGGTTATGCCGGCAGTGGCGAAGCCGAGTTTTTTGGCGGCCTGCCGGATTTTTTCCTTGAGTGCTGTGTAATCCACTGTGGAGTTTTGATCGTGCATAGTCCCGATGTTACCGCCGTTTTTAATTTGTCTGACGAGGCTGCCACCGAACGCTTGGGTGGGATTTTGGCGCCATTGCTGCAACCTGGTCTGGTGATATTTCTCGAAGGTGACCTTGGTGCAGGCAAGACCAGTTTCGCGCGTGCCGTGATTCGTGCGCTCGGCCATAAAGGCCCGGTAAAAAGCCCGACGTATTCTCTGGTTGAAGTTTACGTAGTTTCGAGCATATACTTATATCACTTTGATTTTTATCGTTTCGAGGCACACGAGGAGTTTCTCGATGCGGGCTTTACTGAATACTTTAATGAAAATACGATCTGTCTGGTCGAGTGGCCTGAGCGGGCTGAACGCTGCCTACCGTCGCCAGACCTGCGGTTGCGCCTTCATCATGCAGGTCTCGGGCGTATCCTCGAAGCCCTGGCAGATTCACCGAAAGGGGCGCAGTGTCTAAGGGCACTCAGTACAGCCTGGGACGACGACGCTTACTCCGTTACGCCGGCGCCTCGCTGATTTTCTCCGTTTCACCGCTGGCCGGTGCGGCAGCCAAGCTGCCGTCGGTGCTCGCTGTGCGTATCTGGCCGGCTGCCGACTACACGCGGGTCACGCTGGAGCACGACGCGCCGCTTAAATACACCCACTTCACCGTTGAAAACCCGGATCGCCTGGTTGTGGATATCGAGGGGGTCGAGTTCAACAGCGTCCTCGACAGCCTGGCGCGCAAGGTGGCAACTGATGATCCTTATATCAAGTTGCTGCGTGCCGGTCGTTTCAAGCCGGGGGTAGTGCGGCTGGTCATGGAATTGAAGTCCAAGGTCAATCCGCAGGTGTTCGAACTCAAACCAGTTGGTGAATATGGCCACCGCTTGGTGCTTGATGTCTATCCGGTGAATCCAGTTGATCCGTTGATGGCTTTGCTCGAAGGTCGCCAGGATGCGGTTGAGCCATTCAGGATGGACCCGGAGCCACTCGCCGATAACAAGTCTGATGATGCACGGCGTATTGAAAAAGCCCCTGAAATTCAAACCAGCAAAAAATCCGGCAAACCGATAGTCGACCGCCTGATTACCATTACGCTTGATCCGGGACACGGTGGAGAAGATCCTGGCGCGGTCGGCAAGGGCGGCTCCTTTGAAAAGAATGTCACACTCGCCGTTGCCAAGCGCCTCAAGGCACGCATCGATGCCGAGCCGAACATGCGCGCCGTGCTGACCCGTGATTCCGATTTCTTTGTACCTTTGCAAATGCGTGTGCAAAAAGCACGGCGGGTACAGTCTGATCTTTTCCTGTCGATCCACGCTGATGCCTGGATCAAGCCGGATGCGCGCGGTTCTTCAGTATTCGTATTATCTGAACGCGGCGCTTCAAGCACGCAAGCCCGGATGCTGGCACAGCGCGAAAATGAAGCTGATCTGGTTGGTGGCGTAAATCTCGCTGCCAAAGACCTTTTTCTGGCGCGCACGCTGCTCGATTTGTCACAAACTGCCACCATTAATGACAGCTTGAAACTGGGCAAGTACTTGTTGGGCGAACTCGGTAATGTCAATACACTGCACAAGAATTACGTCGAGCAGGCCAGCTTCGCCGTGCTCAAGGCACCGGATATTCCATCGGCACTGATCGAGACGGCCTTCATCTCCAATCCGGAAGAAGAGCGTCGGCTTAATGACGATGCCTATCAGGACAAGCTGGCTGATGCCATTGTGCGAGGCGTACGGCAATACTTCACTCGTCACCCCGTTGGCCCAAAGGCCAAGCTGGTGGCTCTGGGTTAATGCTCAGGCCCTGGTCGCCGCGTGCCGGGACTGTTGCTGTTTATGCCGGGCGTTCACCAAAATCGGTACGTAATGTTCGGGTCATTGCCGAAGCCTCGGTTGGGCGTATGGTTGTCGAGGCAATTGGTCGCCAGGGGGGTGTCGTACGCTTCACGGTAAAGCAGGAAAATCTCAAGCCTTTACCACCTGGGTTGTTCGATTAGCTGAGTTCCCGCGTTTATTGTGGGATGCTAATCCGGTAAGGCTGCGTAACTGCTACGAATGTCATGATACTTGCTGCTCCATCCTGGCCAAGCTCAAATCAAGACCATGAATATAGAATCCGCACTCGACAAAATTGCAGAGCTGCTGGGAAAGTCTCAGCGAGTTCTTTTCATCACCGGAGCCGGCATTTCTGCCGACTCCGGGTTGCCGACCTATCGCGGTGTCGGCGGCTTATACAACGACGAATCGACGGAAGAAGGTTTGCCGATTGAGCAAGCGCTATCGGGCGAGGTGTTTGCTGTGCGTCCCGATATTACTTGGAAATACCTGGCGCAGATTGAGCGCACCTGCCGCGGCGCCCAGCCCAATGCTGCGCATCTGGCCATTGCCACGCTACAACGCTTGATCCCTCACGTGACCGTTTTTACGCAAAACGTCGATGGCCTGCATCGCAAAGCCGCAAGTAACAATCTCATCGAGATCCACGGCAATTTGCAGGAGCTGATCTGTACCGAATGTGATTTTCAGGAAATGGTCACGGATTTGAGCGGCCATGAAATGCCGCCGCATTGCCCGGTGTGCAGCAGCGTGCTGCGGCCCAGGGTTGTGCTGTTTGGTGAGGCGTTGCCGGAAGCAGCCATGGCACGGTTTATGGACGCCATGGAGGAGGGCTTTGATCTGGTATTTACGATTGGTACTTCTGGCGTTTTCCCCTACATCGCCGAGCCAGTGATCTGGTGTAGCGAAGTCGGGATACCTACTGTGGAAATCAATCCGCTTGAAACACGTATCAGTCGGTATGTTGATTATTACCTGCCACTGGGGGCAGCGGAGGCGATGGCAGCGATCATGGCGCGCCTTGAGACCAAGCGCTAGCAGTTGCGCCGCCAGGTGGTTGCCTAGAAAAGCTCGAAATCGCCTTTGGGTGTGTTTTTCGGCTTGAGCTTGCCTTCGTCAACCAGCGTTTCAAAGCAGGCTGACTGGTTACGCCCATTGTGCTTGCAATAATAGAGCGCCTCATCGGCACGGTCGATAACATCGGAGGGCGTGTCGTTGGGCAGCAGACGGCTATAACCGGTACTGACCGTGACATGTCCAACGCGGCTAAACAAATGGGCCTCGACGGATTGGCGGAAGCGCTCGAAAACGGCATGCACACTGGCCTCTTTGGCCGGTTGCAGAACAGCCACAAACTCTTCGCCGCCGAAGCGGAATAACTGGTCATCGTAGCGGAATGATTCGCGCATCAGGCGAGAGAACATGACCAGTACCTCGTCGCCAATCAGGTGGCCGTGGTTGTCGTTTATGCGCTTGAAAAAATCAATGTCACAAACCGCCAGCCAGTGCTGGCTCTCGTGGTTGCCCTGGCGGCGTTTCGGGGCGCTGGTATGGCAATGCTGATCATCGTTGCCTGCCTTGCCGAGAACCTCGAACAAATGCTTGTCAAAAGTCTTGCGATTGGCCAGTCCGGTGAGTGTGTCTGCTTCGCCATAATCGAGGAGGGCGATGTGGTGCGTGAAATATTCGATCAGTCCCATCAGCAGCACGCGCTGGTTGGAAGGAAAATCTTCGCTGATCACAATGTCGACCAGATAAATCAATTGATCCAGCGAACTGACTGGGAATACCAGGCGATTGGCCCCATCCGGGAGAATATCGAGGACGATCGAGCCTTCCTTCTGGGCCTGGCGTAGCAAGGGATCCTGGGTGATCGGCCGGCAGAACTGGCGTTCTGGCAGATAGGCATTGTGTGAAAAGCGGCCTTCCGTGCCAAACCCGGCGCAGGCAAAAACCACAGTTTTTGGGCCGCTGGAAAAGCAGCGATAAATGCGCAGCGAACGCGGCCCAAAAATGTCGAGCATGGCTTCGACCATCGCTGTGTTGATTTCTGTACGATCCCGGCGTGCCGATATTCGAACAATGTGATCTATCAACTTGAGCATTTAGAGGGTGAAGGCTTGGTGGCTGCAGGAGGAGCGCTGATTATAGCGAAGGGTGTATAAAAGATAGTGATCTTAAGTGTTTGCTTTCTTGGGATATTTGGCGAAAGAGGCGCTGGCGCAGACAAGCCGCTATAATCGACCCTTTTTTCGAGCTTCAGATGCGGGTTTTTCGCGGGTTTTCGCGTCCGGTTCCTGGCCCAACAGCCTTGGCTATCGGCAATTTCGACGGTGTTCATCGTGGCCATGCGGCTTTGCTGAATCGCCTGGTCGATGCCGCGCATGGCGCCGGTTTGCCGGCCACCATTCTGACCTTCGAGCCACATCCGCGCGAATTTTTTGCCCCTGCTTCGGCCCCGGCGCGCCTTACTACCTTGCGTGAAAAACTGGAATTATTGTCTGAGGCCGGCGTGGCACAGGTCATGGTCTGCCGTTTCAATGCCGATTTTGCCGCGCTATCAGCGCAGCAGTTTGTTGATGCCGTGCTGCTCAATGGTTTGCGTACCCGGCACTTGATTATTGGTGACGACTTCCGCTTCGGCAAAGGCCGGGCTGGCGACTTTGCCATGCTACAGGCGGCAGGTGAACGCTCGGGCTTCACCGTTGAGGCGATGGGTAGTGTCATGCTTGATGGCGGCCGGGTGTCCAGTTCCAGCGTGCGCCAGGCACTCGCCGCCGGTGACATGGAGCAAGCCGCGGCGTTGCTCGGGCGCCCTTATGTGATTGATGGCAGTGTGCGGCACGGCGAGAAGGTTGGACGCCAGCTGGGTTTTGCGACGGCCAATATCCGTATCAAGCACAATCCGTTGCCGATGTCCGGCGTCTTTGCCGTCGAAGTTTCCGGCATCGATGGCCAACTGTTGCCCGGCGTGGCTAATCTTGGTATCCGGCCAACGCTGGGCGGCATCAAGCCGATACTGGAAGTCCATCTATTTGATTTCGATCGCGA
>CAXYZX010000101.1:0-9412 GCA_964293845.1 uncultured Dechloromonas sp. | reverse complement strand
CCGCGACCCCCGGCGTGACAGGCCGGTATTCTAACCAACTGAACTACCACTCCACGTCTGGCTTGACGCTGATTTCAGCGCAATTGAGAACGGCGCGAATCATAGCACAGCACGACGGCAATGCAGTGCCTTAAAGGCTACAATTTGCGGTTTAAGTAGCGGCCACAGGCAATGACAGATACTGGGACACTCAACTATCGTTGGTCGCAAGCCATAATCGCTGGCTTTGTGGCTACTGGAGTCTCGCGCGCCGTCATTTCGCCAGGCTCACGATCCACTCCGCTGGCCCTTGCCATGCTCCGCCAAAGTGACCTGGTTTGCGATGTTGCGGTTGACGAGCGTAGCGCCGCTTTTTTTGCGCTGGGCATCGCCAAAGCCAACCGCCAACCGGTCCTCCTGCTCGCCACCTCAGGTACGGCACCCGCCAACTGGCTGCCAGCGGTGATTGAAGCCAGCCAGAGCGGCATTCCCCTGATCCTGATCTCCGCCGACCGCCCACCCGAATTGCAGGATTGCGGCGCCAATCAGACCATAGAGCAGATCAATCTGTTTGGTTGCCATGTCCGCGCCAGCCATGCGCTTGGCGCACCCGATCCAGCCTTCGACCCCGCCTATCTTCACCGCCTTGCTGCTCGGGCCTGCGAGCAGGCCACCTGGCCGCACCCCGGCCCGGTCCATATCAACCAGCCGTTTCGCGAACCGCTGCTGCCCCTTGTTGATGTTCCAGCTGGCTCCCACCCCACACGAATCCGTATCTATCCCCCATCGCAGGCTCCGGCTGCCGGGGCAATTAAGGAACTCAGCGCGGCCATTTCCGGCCGACCTGGCCTCATTGTTTGCGGTCAACTCGATAACAACCCGGAATTTGCCAGCGCCGTCACCCAATTGGCCGACAAGCTGAGCTGCCCCATCCTCGCTGAACCGCTCTCCAATCTGCGCTATGGCAAACACTCGCAGGCGCAGATTTGCTTACGTTACAACCGCTGGCTGGCTGACCCCGCGTTTATCGCCGAGCATCGTCCGGCTTGGGTATTTCGCTTTGGCGCCTACCCGGTCACCCGCCATTTGCAAGCACTGCTCGCCGCCATCGACGGCCCCCATGCCCTCGTCGATCCCTGGCCACGCTGGTCTGACCCCGCTCAGCGCCTGACCCATCTACTGCGCGCCGATCCGGCGACTGTCTGCAACGCACTCTTGGCGCAACTTATACAACCCGTAGCGGCTACCTGGTCTGCCGCCTTCAAGGCAATCGACCAACAAACCGGCGAAGATCCGGCGTCTCCCCACATCCCGGTACTGTTGGCTGAACTCCCCGACAATTGCCCACTTTTCGTTGGCAATTCACTAGCTATCCGCCAGCTTGACAGCAACTCGGGCACTGGGGAAAAGCGCCTGTATTTCTATGGCAACCGTGGTGCCAGCGGCATTGATGGCAACATTTCGACCACCGCCGGAATCGCTGCCATCCATGGCCGGGCCGTCGCCCTACTCGGCGACCTTACCTGCCAGCACGACCTTGGTGGCCTGGCACTGCTCGCCGGGCGTAATGTGGTCATTGTTGCGGTCAACAACGCCGGAGGTGGAATTTTTGATTACCTGCCGCAAGCCGCCCTACCCGAATTTGAAATCGGCTGGCGCACGCCCCAACAAATCAATTTCAAACATGCCGCGCAGACCTTCGGCATCAACCATGCTGCTGCAGACAATCTGGAAACCTTCCGCAGCGCCATCCGCCAGGCAATAGCGCAAGGTGGCGCACATCTGGTTGAACTAAGAAACAGCCTTGAATAGCTGCCCCAGGAAAACTTGGGCTTCAACGGCTTTCAGTGTCCGTATTGAACTCCGATTTCGACTTGCAACCAATCCCTGAATGCACAAACGACGGCTCGTTCCACAATCGCTTGCGGAATCACCAGATAGTAAGCGTAGTTCGAAGGCATGGAGATATCAAACGGGATCACCAAGCGCCCACAAGCGACATCCGCCTCAATCTGCGGGCGGAGCGCAAGGGCAACGCCCTGCCCTTCCATCGCTGCTTCCTGGGCCAGAATCGAGTTGGAAAAACGCGGCCCACGCTCGCCATCAACACCGCTAACCCCGGCGAGCTTGAACCATTCATGCCAACTCGGACGTTGCTCAATGGCCAGAATCGATTCATCGTGAATCAGGATGTGCCTGCTCAAATCCCCTGGTGTGCGCAGCGGCGGCTCTCCGTTTAACAGACGTGGACTGCAGACCAGCACGTAATCCGGTGTCAGCATTTTTTCTACCTGATATCCGGGGTAGACGCCGGTGCCGAAGCGGATCGCCACTTCGCTGGCTTCATGACGCGGGTCGCTGGCTTCCATTGCCGGCCCCAGTGCAGTTTGTGGGCCGTCAATATTCTCCGGGTTGCTCGATATACGTATCGCCACATCGGCATGGGCCAATGAAAAACGGGCTAGCCGCGGTACCAGCCAGCGCGTGGCAAATGAAGGCGGCGCCGTAACATTCAATGCCAAAGCATCATCACGCCGGGTGCTTTCAACTGCCGCAGCAAAGCAATCCATGCCGTCCCTGACCTTGGGAAACATCGCCAGACCTTCCTCCGTCAGTTGCAGCGCCTTTGGCAGGCGATGAAACAGCGAGACACCCAGATAGGTTTCCAGACTTTTGATCTGCTGGCTGACGGCAGCCGGGGTCACGTGCAATTCCTCAGCCGCGTTCTTGAAGCTGAGATGGCGCGCGGCAGCTTCAAAGGTACGAAAGGTGGAAAGCGGAGGAAGGCGGTAGGCCACGATAGGTTGCCGGTTTTGACTTGGGTTAAGTTTATCTAATGCAACCGATAATAAACCATTGTTTGCTGCAGTGCAGCATAAACCCTATATTTGAATCGTCAAATCAGACCTGTCAGTAAAGGAGTCCATCATGTTCCCCACCAAAACTCTCGCTCGAATCTATGGTTTGCCAAGCCAGAAGCATGCTGAGTCGATAGGCTACGACGAAGTATTCAAAGGCGAAGCAAGTGCCCCAGCAGAAGTTGAAAGCGATACCAACTGGCTACCCGGCTTGCGGCCGGTCGAGCACGAGGTCGAAACCTATTTCAAGGATGTCTTTGCCGGGCAGGTTTTCTGATGCCCATTGCCAACCGCTTTTCAGCTGGAGTAAACAGGAGGGTCGCCATGAACGCACCTAAAATTTTGCCTTGGATGGCGCGCCGTGCCGGTATCGACGATGATCAAGCACTGCGCTTGTGGCAGCGCGCCACTGCCGAATCGGAGAAGTCGCATGGCTGTCGGGAGGGCGCCAGTTATCACGCCGAGGCCATGAACCGTTTCATCGACTCACTCTCGGCACGGGCTTGAGCTCTAGCTTGAACTTGTTTGCATGATTGTTCGACCACATCTCCACTGGTTTCGCCTGCTTTTTGTCTGGCGTGGCTCCGTCCTGCCCTATATTGCGACGCGCCTAGTCTTGGTACTAGCCGTTGCAGTCGCCAGCGTCCTCAGCCGCAGCTGGTGGATGAGCGAACACGCCACCTCGGCGCTGTCGATTCCGCCTTTTACGCTGATGGGCATTGCCCTGGCCATTTTCCTCGGCTTTCGCAATTCGGTCAGCTATGAACGCTTCTGGGAAGCCCGCAAGCAATGGGGGGCACTGCTCATCGCCGCCCGCTCCCTAACCCGGGAAGTCGCTAGTCTGAGTGTCGATGTCGAACTCCACAAGCGCGTGGCGCGCACCCTGGCCGCCTTCGCCTATGCCCTCAAGCATCAGTTGCGCGGCACCGATGGCCGTAGCGATCTCGCCTGCCGCTTGGCGCCACAGCAACTGGAACGGGTACTTGCGGCGCGCTTCCCGACTTCGCTCATCCTGCTCAATCTGGCTGAAGAACTCGGCGCAGCGCAAAAAGCTGGTCAGTTCAGCGATCTGCAATTGCAATCCATGGACCGCAACCTGAATCTGCTGACCGAAGCCTCGGGCGCCTGCGAGCGTATCGCCAATACGCCGATTCCCTACACCTACCGGGTACTGATGAACCGCACAGTGATGGTCTATTGCCTGCTGCTGCCGATTGGTCTGAGCACCTCGATTGGCTGGCTGACACCGCTGATCGCCACCTTCGTCGCTTACACCTTTCTCGCCCTGGACGTGATTGGCGAGCAGATCGAAGAACCTTTTGGCACCGAACCGAACGATCTGGCACTAGCCTCCATGTGCCATGCCATCGAGGTTTCCGTCTGCGAACTGGTCGATGAAGAGATACGTAGCCAAGCCCCGAAAGTAAGCGACTACGTTCTCACCTGAACGCCAAAGCCGGCCACGAAGCCGCTTTGTTGCGCCATCCTCTATAGCCCCACCGTCCGGTTGATGGGACAATTGCGCCCCAATCGCAAAACCCCTCCCGCACCGAACAATGGCCACTCCAACGCCTGACCTCTCCAAACATACGCCCATGATGCGCCAATATTTGTCGCTGAAAGCTAACCATCCGAACACCATTTTGTTCTACCGGATGGGCGATTTTTACGAGTTGTTTTTTGAGGATGCCGAGAAGGCTGCACGCTTGCTCGACATTACCCTGACGACACGTGGCCAGACGGCTGGCGTACCAATCAAGATGGCCGGCGTGCCTTTTCATTCGCTGGAGCCTTACCTCGCCCGTCTGGTGAAACTCGGTGAGTCAGTGGTGATTTGCGAGCAGATTGGCGATCCGGCAACCAGCAAAGGGCCGGTGGAGCGCGCCGTGGCGCGTATCGTCACGCCCGGGACACTCACCGATGCTGCACTGCTCGACGACAAGCGTGATGTCTGGCTATTGGCGCTGAGCACAACGCGCAACACCGCCGGGCTGGCGCGCCTTAATCTGGCCAGCGGCGAATTCATCCTGACCGAAGTACCCGCTGAGCAACTCGCCGCGACGCTGGAGCGTATCCGCCCGGCAGAAATCCTCTACCCGGAAAGCTGGGAACCTGATTTTGCGCTGGAGTCGGCGCGTACCCGCCAGCCCGACTGGTATTTTGAATACGATTCGGCCAAACGCCTGCTCTGCGAGCAGTTCAAGGTCGCCTCGCTCTCCGGCTTTGGTGCCGAAGGCCTGCGCCCGGCGATTGCCGCTGCCGGCGCCCTGCTGCAATACGCCCAAGCCACACAGTCGGGAAATTTGCCGCATTTGCGGGCGTTGACCGTGGAACTTGAGGGCAGCTACCTTGGGCTCGATCTCGCCACCCGACGTAATCTCGAACTCACTGAAACCCTGCGCGGCCAGCCCTCGCCCACTCTTTTTTCGTTGCTCGACAATTGCGTCACCAGCATGGGCTCGCGCCAGTTGCGCCATGCGCTCCACCACCCACTGCGCGAGCGCGACATTCCCGCCGCCCGCCACGGCGCGGTCGAAGCGCTGCTCGAGGACTACGGGCGCATGGCTGGCGAAGTCCGGCGCGAACTACGCGAGATTGCCGACATCGAACGCATCGCCGGGCGCATCGCACTGAGGAACGCCCGGCCGCGTGACCTGGCCAGCCTGCGCCAGTCTTTGGCACGTCTGGCTGCCCTGCGCGCCCCTTTGCAAGATAGCCCTTCGCCTCTGCTCGGCACTCTCTACGCCGATCTCGAGATACCCGTTGCGACGCTCGATCTGCTCACCCGCGCCATTGCGCCCGAACCCGCCGCCCAGATTCGCGATGGCGGTGCGATTGCCAACGGTTATGACGCCGACCTCGACGAACTGCGCTCGCTCAACGACAACTGTGGCGCTTATCTGGTCGACATGGAAATCCGCGAACGCGAGCGCAGCGGCATTTCCAGCCTCAAGGTGGAATTCAACAAGGTGCATGGCTTCTATATCGAGGTCACGCATGCCAACACCGACAAGATCCCAGACGACTACCGCCGCCGCCAGACCCTGAAAAATGCCGAGCGTTATATCACGCCCGAATTGAAAGCCTTCGAGGACAAGGCACTCTCCGCACAGGAACGTGCCCTGGCCCGCGAAAAGCTGCTTTACGAAGGCATCCTCAACGAATTGCTACCGGCCGTAGCAAGCCTGCAAACCATCGCTCGCGCCGTCGCCCAACTCGATTTGCTGGCCGGCTTTGCCGATACGGCCCTCAAGCGCAACTGGAGCAAGCCAGAATTCGTCGCTGAAATCGGGTTGACCGTAACCGGTGGCCGCCACCCCGTTGTAGAAGCTGAAATGGCCAACGGTGCCCAGACTTTCATCGCCAATGACTGCCTGCTGCTAGAAAGCCGTCGCCTTTTGCTGATCACCGGCCCCAACATGGGCGGTAAATCAACCTACATGCGGCAGACGGCGCTGATCGCCCTGCTCGCCCACATCGGCAGCTATGTACCGGCTGATCGCGTCGTGCTCGGCCCGCTCGACCGTATTTTCACCCGCATCGGCGCTTCCGACGATCTCGCCTCCGGTCGCTCCACCTTTATGGTCGAAATGACTGAAGCAGCCGCTATCCTGCATCACGCAACGCCCAACAGTCTGGTGCTGATGGACGAAATCGGCCGCGGCACCTCGACCTTCGATGGCATGGCCCTGGCCTTCGCCATCCTCCGTCACCTGATCGCCAAGAACCGCTGCCTGACGCTTTTTGCGACGCACTATTTCGAAATGACCCGGCTTTCGCACGAATATAGCGAACTAGCCAATGTCCATCTCGACGCCGTCGAACACAATGACCGCATCGTCTTCATGCACTCGGTCGAAGAAGGCCCGGCCAACCAGAGTTATGGGATCCAGGTCGCGGCACTGGCCGGCATTCCGAATGCCGTGGTGCGTGCTGCCCGCAAGCAGTTACGCGAATTCGAGCAGCGTGCTGCGGTCGACCCGCTGCAACCCGATCTTTTTGCCCAGGGCGATCCTGAACCGGCCGAACCTGAGCCACACCCGGCGCTGGATCAACTGGCCGGCATCGATCCCGACAGCCTGACCCCACGCCAGGCACTCGATGCTCTCTATGCGCTGAAGATTTTGCTAAAGTGAAAAACTGGCTGGGTATCCTGTTACTGGCTTTATGCAGTCTTGCCCAGGCCGAGGTCTGGCATTTTGGCTTGATCGGTGACGTACCCTATTCCGACGATGAGCGTCGCGAATTGCCGCGCATGCTGCAGGCGATAAACGACAGCCACGTCGATTTCGTCGCCCATGTCGGCGACTTCAAGCATGGCAAGGATCGTTGTGACGACGCAGTGTTTGAAGACCGTCACCAGCTATTCAATAGCAGCCGGATACCCTTCATTTTTGTTCCGGGCGACAACGAATGGACCGATTGCGAACGCTTGTCTAATGGCGCCTACGACCCGCTGGAGCGCCTTGCCAAGCTACGCAGCCTGTTCTGGAAAGACAGCTTTTCACTGGGCAACAAAAAACTGGCAGTCGAGCGCCAGGCTGGTGCCTATCGTGAACACAGCCGCTTTCGCATTGGCCCGGTACTGTTTGTCACCCTGAACCTGCCCGGCGGTAACAACAATTTTGGTTTAACCGATGAGCCGCAGCGCGAGTATCAGGCGCGCAATCCGGTCGTTCTAGCTTGGCTAAAAGACAGTTTCGCCCTCGCCCGCCGCGAAAAACTAGCTGGCATCGCGCTACTTTTTCAGGCCAATCCGGGATTCAAGCATTTTGCTCAAGGCCTGCCACATCGTGGCTACCGAGACTTTTTAAATACGCTTTACGAAGAAACCCAGCGCTTCCCCGGCCTGGTTTTGGCCGTGCATGGCGACTCGCACCAAAGTCGTATCGACCATCCGATGCGTGACACCCAAGGGAAGAGGCTGGCCAATTTCACGCGGGTTGAAACATTCGGCTATCCAGCAATGGGCTGGACGCGGGGAATCATAGATAGCGACTCCCCGGCTTTATTTCACTTCGAAACTTATCCTTGGCCAGTAAAGGCTCAGTGACAGGTTTCCTCGTCATCGCCCGGGTTATGGACGTGACCATGCTCCAGCTCTTCGGCACTGGCCGGACGAATCGCCGTCACCGTGCAGGTGAAGATCAGGGCCATGCCGGCTAGCGGATGATTGCCATCGAGCACGACCTTGTCGTCGGCAATTTCGGTGACGCGATAAATGACGATTTCGTCTTCGTCGCCCTCTTCCGGTCCACCTTCAAACTGCATGCCGACTTCGATTTCCTTGGGGAAATCCTTGCGCGGCTCAACCTGAACCATCTCGGCATCGTACTCGCCAAAGGCTTCATCCGGTTGCAGCTTGACCTGCACTGATTCGCCGACCTTCTTGCCCTGCAGCGCCTCTTCAATCAGCGGGAAAATATCGTCGAACCCACCATGCAGATAGACGAGCGGCTCACGGCCTTCGTCTACGACTTCACCATCGGGATCGGTGACATGGTATTCGAGGGTAACGACGGAATGTTTGGCAACCTGCGTGTTCATGTATTGAGTTCCTTGACCAGGCGCAGCATTTCCAGTGCGTGGCCTTTGTAGTTAACGTTGTAGAGCGCATGGCGAATGATGCCGGTGCGATCAATGATAAAAGTGGAGCGAATCACACTGTATTTCTTGTGACCATCCACCTCTTTTGCCTGCCAGACCCCGTACTGCTTGCAGACGCTGCCTTCAGAATCAGAAAGCAGTTCCGTGCCAATGCCTTCCTTGTCACGAAACTCCGCGTGTTTCAGGCAATCCTCACGGTTGATGCCGAACAGGACGCAATCCTCAGCCTTGAAATCTTCCTCATGATCTGAAAAATCAGTGGCCTCCTTGGTGCAACATGGCGTTCCATCTTTCGGGTAGAAAAAAAGAACAATGTGCTTCTTCCCTTGATAGGCCGCCAGATCAATCGATTCCATATCAGCATCAGGCAATTTGAATGCAGGTGCTTTGTCTCCAACCTTGAGCAGCATGTCGTCTCCTTGAGCGCTCAGAAGGGGGCCTTCTGTGGGCGATTCTAGCGGAGGGCATTGCTGATGACTACTGCGGTCGACGCCTATTTTTCGCTTATTTTCCGGGAACTTTTTCCGGAATCTGAATAAAACTTTCGTCCTGCTTGATCATCCCCAACTCAAAGCGGGCACGTTCTTCAACCGCATCGTAACCCTGCTTCAAATCACGGACCTCGGCATCGAGGCCCGCATTACGAATTTCCAGCGTGCGCGTGACTTCCTTTTGCTGCTGCAATTGACGGTCGTACTCCCAAACCTTCAGCCAGCCCCCCTTACCCACCCAGAGCGGGTACTGGAGGAGGCTGATGACTGCAAGGAGGCCAACCGTCAGCCAACGCATCAAACGTTAGCGCAGGTTGTAGAACGTTTCGCGACCCGGATAGGAGGCGGTATCGCCGAGATCTTCCTCGATACGCAACAATTGGTTGTACTTGGAGATACGGTCAGAACGGGACAGCGAACCGGTCTTGATCTGGCCGGCATTGAGGCCAACGGCGATATCGGCGATGGTGCTGTCTT
>CAXYZX010000100.1:0-9452 GCA_964293845.1 uncultured Dechloromonas sp. | reverse complement strand
CCATCGAGAAAAGCCAGGCCACCAAAGAAGTCCCCGCGTCCGAAAGTTGCAATATGGCGGGTGCGCCCGGCACCGATCGGGGCAAAAATTTTCACTGAGCCACGCCGAATCATGTACAGCGCATCGCCCGGTTCACCACGCGAATAAACCGTTTCACCGGCGGCACAAACACGGCTCGTCAAACGGGCTTCGAGATCAACCAGCGTCTCATCCTTGCGCCCTTTGAACAACTCCATCTCGCTCAACAGCATGGCCGTTTCCGGCTCGGGTACAGTACGCTCCACTTCGCCAAGAATGCGGTCCTCAACCCACTCGATGGCACTGTCCAGCTCGGGGAACAGACGTACCGTATCGTGCTTTTCGGTGACTCCGGTCTGATCGAGGAAGGCACGTAGATTGCGCCCGTTAGGCAGGTTCTCGCGAACATTGGAGAGCAACAGCATGGCGCCAGTTTCGGCCAGCGAATCGCGTAGCTGATTAAGCAAGTGCGCTGCCGTCACATCAACCGACATCACGCGCTTCATATCCAAAATAATGAATTTGCGAGTTTTGATCTCGGCCTCGATCAGGCCATAAAGTTGCTGCGTCGTGCCGAAAAACAGACTGCCCTGCAATTCAAAAATAACTGCCTGATCACCCTTTTGCTCAAGAATGCGGGTTTCCGATTCAGGGCGGTGCCAATTGGACGACATCTGATTGACGTAGAACTTGTGGCGCACCACCGTACCGCCAATCTGTTCGCGCAGGAAAAGGACAATGGCCAACGCCACGCCAACGCCTGATGCGGCAATCAGGCCAACACTGAGCGCAACGACGACGACGGCAACCACAACGCCAAAATCAAAGACCGTTGCCGAAGACTGAATGAAACGCAGCGGCTCGCGGTCTATCATGCGGAAGCCAACAACGATGAGGCCTGCGGCCAGCGCTGAAACCGGTATCCAGGCGATGAAATTGCTGAGCAGCAGCGCCGAGAGCAGGGCCAGCACGCCCTCGACCAACCCCGAAGCACGCGTTGTCGCACCGCTGGAAAGATTGATCAGCGTCGCCCCCATGGTACCGGCACCGGGTATGCCACCAACCGAACAGGAGGCGATATTGGCCGCGCCCTGGGCGACAAGTTCGCGATTGGGGTTGTGCCGACTACGCGTCATCTGATCAAGTACGACGCAGGTTTTGAGCGTGTCGATGGAAAGCAGCACAGCCAGCGTCAGCGCACTGCCAAACAAGGCACCAACCTGGGACAGACGGAGATCGCCGATTTCGTGCCAACGCTCGGTGATCGACGCAAAATAGCCTTCACCACTGACACCGAGCGGTCCGATGATCAGCGGGTTATTGGTCAATTCGAGCAGGCTGGCATCCTGCATGGCGAGGCCAAAATAGGTCAACACCCCGGCCAGCACGCCGATGATCATGCCCGGCAGACGCTTGGTAATACCCGGCCCGAGCAGTATGCCGGCGATCGTTGCGCCACCGACAACCAGTGCTTGCCAGTCCCACATCCAGGGCGAGATCAGGCTTTGGTGCCAGGGCGTACCGCTCGGCGCGCCGACCAGCTTGGATAACTGGCTGCCAATGATGATCAGGCCGACCCCGGTCAGATAGCCGCTGACGACCGGGTAAGGAATATATTTGATCAGCTGGCCAATGCCGACAAAGCCGAAGAGCACCTGAAAACCACCGGCCAGGATGCCCAGCATGAGCAACATCAGCACGATATTCCCGGCCGGCACGCCATCGTGCACCATGCCAATCGCAAAAGCCGACAAGACTGCGGCAGCAGGAGCGCAGGGGGCGCTGATCAGGCGATCGGTACCGCCGAAAGTTGAGGCAACCAGGCCGATTACCGAAGCACCGACAATCCCGGCGAGAGCGCCCAGCGCGGCGTGGGTCGGGCCTATCGCCGCATAAATGGTGACACCGAAAGCAATGGAGGCCGGCAGCGCGACCAGCATGGCGGCAAAGCCGCCCCAGAAGTCGCCAGCCTGATACAGCTTCTTGAAGAATTCGGTCATTGCCCCCCCGCACAAACTACCTGTTATGCGGCGATGTTACTGCGAATTGCCGAAACATGCCCACAACCGGGCACCAGATCATGACACTGCGCAAGAATCAAGGTTTGCTGTGGCAAAATCGGGAAAGTTACGGTCCACTCAAAAAATGACACAAAAAAGCATACGCTACGGCCAATATCTCGGCGCCATCCGCCGCCATCATCGACAAATCAGCTACAACCAGGTGGTCGCCATGGAGCGCGCCATGCCTGCTGGCCAGGGTCGTCTCCGTGCACTCGATATTCATCGCCTGCTGACACCCTACGTTTCTGTTCGCTTTCTTGAACAAATCCGTGCCGTCATTCCCCTGGCACTTATGTTGATCGGTTTCCAGGCATTGGCCCTGCGCACCTCGCCCGACCAGGCAGGAACCATCGCCCTCGGCATCTGTGCCGTAATGCTTGGCCTGATGCTCTTCATGGAAGGCGTCAAACAGGGCTTGATGCCCTTTGCAGAAAATATCGGCTTTCTTATGCCTACGCGCTCCGGGCCGCTGATGCTGCTCGGTTTCGGCTGTCTGCTTGGCGCCGCCGCAACTTTTGCCGAGCCTGCCATTGGTGCCCTGCAAGCTGCCGGCACCTCGGTTTCAGCGGAACGCGCCGGCTTGCTCAAGGCGCTGCTCGGGCCTTACGCCAACTGGCTGGTGGTTGCAGTAGCCAGCGGGGTCGGCCTAGCCGTGGTTCTCGGCCTGTTGCGACTGATGTTTGCCTGGCCGCTCAAACGCCTGGTCATGATCATTGTTCCGCTATGCCTCGGCATCACGCTGTATGCCGCCAGCCAGCCGGGTCTTGATAAAGTCATTGCCCTGGCCTGGGATTGCGGCGGCATCACCACCGGCCCGGTGACCGTACCGCTCGTGCTGGCCGTCGGCATCGGCGTCGCCGCCTCCGCCGGACGCGGCGACAACCCACTCTCCGGTTTTGGCATCGTCACCCTGGCCTCACTGTTTCCGGTCATCTCCGTGCTCGCTACCGCCATCTACCTGAATGCGCAGGGCGCCCTGCCGACAGCGACACTAGCGCTGGCACCCAACTGGTATCAGGAAACCCCGATCGCCGAAATGCTGGGGGCCATACGTGCCATCCTGCCGCTGGTCCTGCTGCTTTTCATCGTCCAGCGCATCGTGCTGCACTACAAAATGGCCCGTCGCGATATTTTCATTTATGGCGTGTCGACCGCGTTATTCGGCATGATGGCCTTCAATCTGGGGCTTACCGCCGGGCTCGTCGAACTCGGCAATCAGGCCGGCAACAATGTCCCCTGGGCTTTTTCACCCAATCGCGAAACTGGCGCGGCCCCGCTCTACCCGTTGTGGCTGGGTCTGAGCATGACGATGATTTTTGCCTTTTGTATCGGCTATGGCGCGACCGTCGCCGAACCGGCGCTCAACGCCATGGGCATCACCGTCGAAAACCTGACCGATGGCGCTTTCAAAAAGCGCCTGCTAATCCGTGCCGTGGCCATAGGCGTTGGTATCGGCGCGGCCATTGGCGTCGCAAAAATCCTTTTTGACCTGCCCATCGCCCATTTGCTGGTTGGCGCATACCTTCTGGCCTTGATACTTACCTGGTTTTCTCGCGAAGAACTGGTCAATCTGGCCTGGGATAGTGCCGGCGTTACCACCGGACCCGTTACCGTGCCACTGCTTCTGGCGCTGGGCGTCGGCCTCGGCGAAGCAGTCGGCGCGGCAGAAGGTTTCGGCATACTCGCCATGTGTTCGGTGGGTCCGATTCTCAGCGTCCTCTCGTTCGGCCTGTGGATCGACTTCCAGGCACGACGCAACCAGTACAGGAGAGCAGCATGAGCAAGAGTGAAATGATCGTCCTGACCGACGTCGTCCTGATCACCGCCATTGTCCAGCGCGGCATGGCCGATCGTGTCGTTCAGGCCGCACAAGAGAGCGGCGCCCAAGGTGCAACCATCTTCCATGCCCACGGCACCGGCGTGCGCCAGAAGCGTCTTGGCGTCCTCGGGCTGACCATCAACACGGAAAAGGAAGTGCTCTACATCGTTGCCCCGAGCGACCAGGCAGACGCAATTTTTGAGCGTATTTTTGTCTGCGCCAAAATGGACACCCCGGGCATGGGCATACTGTGGATGACCCAGCTCGAAAAAATGGCCACTTACGTCCCACACGAAATTGCCGCCCGTTTTGGGTTGCATGTAGATAACCGAAAATGAGTGCCCTTTCCCATATTGGCCGCGGCATAGACAAAAAGCAGCTGACCGCCATCGTTGGCGCCGGCAAGGGACAGCGCCTGATCGAACTTTTTGTCGAAAAACCGGGGGTTTTATCGATATCCCATCACCATGCGCGGGGGGTTGGCGCACGACGAATCAGTGACAACCAGCTTTATTTTGCTGAAAGTGATGTTCTGCTTATCTTGGTCGAAGCCGAATTTGCCGACGCTGTGTTTGCCTCGCTATTCCAGGAAGCGCGCCTGTATGAACCCGGCAGCGGCATGATTTTCATGGAAAAAGTTCTGCGTGGTCATCCGATGATGCCGTTCGCGGAGGCCGACTGGTAAAAAATGAGGAGTGACATGCATACACGACTTCGTGCCCTAAGCTGTGGGCTAATTTTTGCCCTGTTTGGTGCGTCAACCGCAACATTTGCTCAGGAAGCGCGCCCACTGACCAAGGGGCAGACCGTTTACCTGCCCATCTACTCGCACATGCTTTACGGCAATATCGGCAAGAGCGGCAAGGCCTCCAACGCCCTGCTTTCGGCCCTGGTCAGCATTCGCAACACCGATGGCAAGCGCCCGCTGCGCATACTCTCGGCGCGCTACTACGACACTATGGGAAAAATGCTGGCCGAGCGCGTTGCCACACCGGTAACGCTGCCGCCCTACGGCACCTTCGAACTATTTGTCGAACTGAATGATGCTTCCGGTGGCTCAGGCGCCAATTTCATCATCAAATGGGAAGCCGATCAGGCGATCAACCCGCCCCTGGTTGAGTCCCTGCACGTCAACATGGATGGCGGCAAGGCGGTCATCTTCATGACCCAGTCGGTCCCGGTCAGCGAATAGGACGCCCGTTTTGCAAGTAATGAACCAGACGCAGACGGGTTACATCATCCGTCTGCTTTATTTCGCCATTTTCGGCATGTTTGCCGTCCATGTTTTCGGCACCGTCGGCTACATGCTGCTGACTGATGGCAAATATTCGTGGTTCGACTGCTTTTACATGACCTTCATCACCGTCGCCACCATCGGCTTCGGCGAAATCATCGACATGACCAGCAACCAACCGGCGCGGATACTGACCGTCGTTATTGGCATCCTGGGCGCCGGCAATCTCTCGATGCTATTTTCGGTAGTGACGGTAGCCTTGCTTGAAACAGATCTCAACGGAACCTTGAAGAGAAAACGCATGGAAAAACAGATCAGGAAACTCAAGGGCCATTACATACTTTGTGGCTTTGGTCGCGTCGGGCGCAACGTCGCACACGAGCTTGCTTCAACCAACCGCCACTTCGTCGCCATCGATGAAGACAACCTGATTCTTCAGGAGCACAAGGAGAAGAATCCCGGCTTGCTCTATCTGCATGGTGATGCCAGCGATGACGACACCCTATTGGCCGCCGATCTGGAAAACGCCAAAGGCGTTTTTGCCGTCACCGGCGATGACTCGCGCAATCTGATGATCGTCATCACCGCCAAGCAACTCAAGCCGGAAGTACGCGTTGTCGCCCGCTGCCACGAAACGCGCAACATGGAAAAAATGCGCAAGGCCGGGGCCGATGCCATCGTCTCGCCCGACTTCACTGGCGGCATGCGTATCGCCTCGGCGATGATCCGCCCACACGTCGTCTCCTTCCTTGATGAAATGCTTAAATCGCAGAACAATCTGCGCGTCGAGGAAATCCCTGTTCCAGCCGGCTTCATTCCCAAGCCGATAGCCTCCTTACGCCTGCGCAGCACCAACTATGTCCTGCTCGCCGCCCGCGAACGTAACGGCACCTGGCAGTTCAACCCGGACAAAGATTTCCTGATCAAGCCCGGCTTTACCTTGATCGCCATGGCCAGCCCGGTCGGTCGTCAGGAGATAGAAGCGCTGCTCATCGAGATGCTGAGCTAGGCCAGATAAGGATTTCCCGCAGGCAGCCCGGCTAGGGGGCGGAAAAACGCCCCTGTGTTTGTTTGACGGGTTCTCAGGCAGCTCATTCATGGTTATCCTGAGCGCCTGCGCGGTAATTTTTAAGAAATCGCTGCGCTGATAACCATCCCCCGCTCAACGGAGAAACCATGAGAACTCATCACCTCGGCATCATGCTCGCCGCGCTCTGTCTCACACTCTCAGCCCAAGCTGACGAGGCACTGGCCAAGGCCAAAAATTGCACAACCTGTCACGGTATCGACAAGAAAATCGTCGGCCCCGGTTACAAAGAAATCGCCGCCAAGCGTGGCGCTGAAAAGGGTGCTGAAGCCACACTAGCCGCAAAGATCAAGGCCGGCAGTAAGGGCGAGTGGGGCCAGGTGCCGATGCCACCAAACAATGTTACCGATGCCGAAGCAGCAACGCTGGCCAAGTGGGTTTTGTCGATCAAGTAAGCACGACAAAGAGCAGCACCGGGGCGAAGCCAAAGGCCGCCCCGCCCCGCGCAAGGGGCAAAAACAACTACAAAACAACCTAGAGAGACAGCATGCAACACCTGACCCACGAACAAAAGCGTAGACGCTGGTTTGCGCTCGGCATTGCCGCCACCGCCTTCGTCCTGTCGTTTTTCCAGCGCTTTGCGCCGGCCGGCATTGCGCAGGATCTGGCCGTTTCCTTCCAGACTTCGGCCGCCTCGCTAGGCGTCCTCGCCGCAACCTACTTTTACGTTTACACGGTGATGCAGATACCCACCGGCATCCTCGCCGACACCCTGGGGCCACGCCGCATTCTGATGATGGGCGGCATCATTGGCAGCCTTGGCAGCTTCCTTTTCGGCTTTGCCCCCAGCCTGGAATGGGCCTTGATCGGGCGCACGCTGGTGGGTCTTGGCGTCTCGGTCACCTTCATCGCCATGCTCAAGCTGATTGCCGTGTGGTTTGAAGAAAACCGCTTCGCCACCTTGGTCGGCGTCTGCATGCTGATCGGCAATCTCGGCTCGGTGCTGGCTGGTGCACCACTCTCGGCACTGGCTCAGGCCAGCGGCTGGCGTGGCGTATTTATCGCCGTCGGCGGGATTTCGCTGGTCCTCAGCCTGGCCTGCTGGATCATCGTCCGTGACCGCCCGGATAGCGCGAGCAACACCCCGCCCCCCAAATTCGACCGTACCGTCGTGCTTTCCGGCCTGCTCGCGGTTCTCCGCAACCGCGCCACGTGGCCGGCTGTGCTGGTCAATACCGGCATGACCGGCTCCTTCTTCACCTTTGCCGGCCTGTGGGCGACGCCTTATCTGATGCAGGTGCATGGCCTCACCCGGGCGGTCGCCGCGACCCATCTTTCCCTGTGGTTCGGCGGTTTCGCCATCGGCTGCTTCTTCATCGGCACGCTCTCTGACCGCATCGGCCGGCGCAAACCGGTGCTCATTGTCACTTCGCATCTTTTTGTCGGGATCTGGCTGATCCTGCTCTCCGGCACGACCATGCCGCTGGGGCTGTCCTACTCGCTGTTTGGCCTGATGGGGCTGGCGACTGCCGGCTGCAGCCTGACCTGGGCCTGCGCCAAGGAAGTTAACCCACCCCTGCTCTCCGGCATGTCGACCAGCGTCGCCAACATGGGCGGTTTTCTTGCAGCGGCCCTGTTCCAGCCACTATTCGGCTGGGTGATCGATCTCAGCTGGAAAGGCGAAATGCTCGCCGGCACCCGCTTCTACGATCTCGACTCCTGGCGCGGCGGCCTGCTCGTCGTCACGCTGTGCGCATCCATGGCCGCCGTTGGTAGCTGGCGCATTGTCGAAACCGGTTGCCGGAATATCTGGAAGCCAAGCCAGCCCTAAGCGCCGACCGTTATACTGGGTGCAGCCCTTTTATCAGGAGGCGCCATGGGAAGCCCGGCCAGATATGTCCTTGCCCTCGACCAGGGAACGACGAGTTCGCGTGCCATTCTTTTCGATCACGCCGGGCAGATTGGCGGCATGGCGCAACAGGGCTACGCGCAAAGCTACCCGCAACTGGGCTGGGTCGAACATGACCCTGAAGAAATCTGGCAGTCCCAACTCGCGGTGGCCCGCCGCGTGCTGCTCGAAAATGCTGTCTCCGCGCAACAAATTGCCGCCATCGGCATCACCAACCAACGCGAGACCACCCTGCTCTGGGATCGTGCCACCGGGGAAGCACTGGCCCCGGCCATCGTCTGGCAGGACCGGCGGACCGCCCCGATTTGCGCAGCACTGAGCGCCGCCGGCCATGCCGACTTGTTCACCGAACGCACTGGCCTGATCCTCGACCCCTACTTTTCCGGCACCAAGCTTAAATGGCTGCTCGACCACATCCCGGGGGCGCGAACCCGGGCTGAACACGGTGAACTGGCATTTGGTACGGTCGACAGCTGGCTGGCCTGGAAATTTACCGGCGGCCGCAGCCATGTCAGCGACCCGTCCAATGCCTCGCGCACCCTTTTGTTCGATATCCACCGCCAATGCTGGGATGAACAACTGCTGGCATTGCTCGACATTCCCGCCAGCCTGCTGCCGCGCATTGTTGATAGCAGCGGCGTCATTGAGATGGCCGATGCCTGCTGGCTGGGCGACCGCATTCCACTGGCCGGCATCGCTGGCGACCAGCAGGCCGCCACCTTTGGTCAGGTTTGTCTGCAGCCCGGCATGGCCAAGAACACTTATGGCACCGGTTGCTTTCTGTTGATGAACACCGGTGACCAGCCGATCGCATCACAACATCGCCTGCTGACAACCATCGGCTGGCGGCGTGGTGCCAATACCACTTACCTGCTCGAAGGCAGCGTTTTCATGGGCGGCGCCACCGTGCAATGGCTGCGTGATGGGCTAGGCATGATCAACAATGCTGCCGACATCGAAACGCTCGCTGCCAGCGTCGCGGATAGCGGCGGCGTCTATCTGGTACCAGCCCATACCGGCCTCGGCGCACCTTACTGGGATCCTTACGCGCGTGGCGCCCTGCTCGGCATGACCCGTGGCACAAACCGCGCCCACATTGCGCGTGCCGCACTGGACGCCATCGCCCTGCAAAGCGCCGAAGTCCTGCTCGCCATGCAGCAGGATGCCGCCTACCCGCTGAGTGAATTGCGCGTCGATGGTGGTGCGGCCGGCAACGACCTGCTGCTGCAACTGCAGGCTGACATTCTCGGCGTGCCAGTCATTCGCCCGCGCATCACCGAAACGACAGCGCTTGGCGCTGCCTATCTGGCTGGTCTGGCGGTCGGCTTCTGGCAGGATGAAGCGGAGCTTGCCGCCTTGTGGCAGATTGAACGCCGCTTTGA
>CAXYZX010000099.1:0-9963 GCA_964293845.1 uncultured Dechloromonas sp. | reverse complement strand
GGCATCAAGACCCTCGGTTTTATCGGTTTCAACGATCCTTATGGTGAAAACTGGTTCAAGGTTTTCGGTGGGCAGGCCGAGAAGGCAGGGATCAAAATTATCGCCAATGAGCGCTTCAGTCGCACCGATCAGTCGGTTACCGGTCAGGTGCTCAAGGTAATCGCGGCCCGACCGGACGCCGTTTTCATTGCCGCCACCGGTGGCCCTGCAGTTTTGCCGCAAGCCGGCCTGCTCGACAAAGGCTACAAGGGAAAGATTTACCAGACGCATGGTGTGGCAACCAATGATTTTATTCGCCTTGGCGGCAAGGCCGTCGAGGGTACGTTGATGGCGGGGGGGCCTATGCTGGTCGCCGAGGATCTGCCGGCCAGCAACCCGATCAAGTCAGTTGCCCAGGGTTACATCAAGGCCTATGAAGGCAAGTATGGCGCCGGTACGATGTCTACCTTCGGTGCCAATACCTATGATGCTGGGCTGTTGCTGCAGAAGACCATTCCTGACGCATTGAAGAAAGCCAGGGCTGGCTCCCCGGAGTTTCGCCTGGCGCTGCGCGATGCCTTGGAAAGTGCGCGTGAAGTGGTTGGCGCTCAGGGCGTCTTCAACATGACGGCGCAAAACCATAACGGCATGGATCAGCGTTCGCGCCTGATGATGACCGTCAAGAACGGCAAATGGGTTCCACTGAAGGATTGATCATGCTCCGTCGTCTTATGTTTTGCCTGATGCTTGTTTCGAGTGCCGGCTTGTCGGCACAAGAGGCGCCGCTGGTTGAAATCTACATGCCTTCACCCTGTCTGGCCTGCATAGATTGGGGGTCATATCTGACCGACAAAGGCTTCAGGGTCAGCTACAAGGAGACGGCCGACATGGCCGCCGTCAAACGCCGCTTGAAGGTGCCGAAGGATATGGAGTCGGTGCATACGGCGCTGGTTGGCGGCTACTTTGTCGAAGGCCATGCCTATGCCGAGGATATTCAGGAGTTGCTGCGCGATAAGCCCAAGGCGCGCGGTATCGCGGTGCCTGGCTTGCCGCGTGGTGCGCCGGGTCGCGAGCAGTCCAATCCGACCTGCGAAACTGCCTGCACGACACTCGACAACACCACCGGTGAACGCGATATTCGCCGCGAGTTGTTCAATACCATGCTGGTCAAGCCCGACGGCTCAACCAGTATCTGGGCGCGTCACTAAACCGTATTAAAACCCCAGTTCACTGAACATGGCAGTCGTCCATTTGAGATCTTCATCGCGCGCCTGTGCATCGTAGGACTGTTTGACGGCTTGCTGGATCAGGCCGTCGCCGCGAAATCTATAACTGCTGTCGATTCGTGCCAGTTCCATCGGCTCGGCACGGCTGAGCACGTAGCAGGTACTCTCCGGCAAGGTTTTTTCTAAAGCTAGTCCGGAGGCGCGGGCAGCAATCTGGCGAGCGACGATGCGTCCCTGGCGGGCCGCCATCTGCCCGGTTTTCGGGTAATGGCCGAAGAGCAGAGAAACCTTGTCGATGGCATCCCCGATAACAAAAACCTGCTCGTCACCCGGGACGTTTAGATGTACCGGGTCGATTGCGGCCCATCCCGTTGGTTTGCCATCCTTGCCCTGAGCGACCAGCCCGCTGTGCCAGACGATATCCGCCGCTTGTTGCGGCGGCATGAGGATGGCGTCGGTGAAATCTATGGTATCGAAATCGGTGACGATCTGGCGCCTGAATGGATCAAGGGATTTGATCTGCGCTTGTGGAATATAGGTGATCTGGTCACGGTAGGTATCGCGGAAGATACGGTCAAAACTCATCACCGGCGGATTGGGGTCGAGGACAATCAGGCGCCCCTTGATCTGGCGGGTTTTCATCCACCAGGCAATCAGACCGGCCCGCTCGTAGGGGGCTGGAGGGCAACGATAGGGCATGGCGGGTACGGTCATCACCAGGTTGCCACCGGTGAAGCGCTGCAGGCGCTCCTTGAGCCCCACATGCTGCATGCTGTCGCTGAAGGCCGAGGCGTAATTTTTGCGACAGTGATCGATGCTGTTGCGGTCGACGCCAAACCACGCCGAAAAATCTTCGCGGATACCGGCGGCGATAATCAGCCAGTCGTATTCGAACTCGCCATTACTGGTGCTAACGCGGCGTGCGTTGCGGTCGATGGCGCTAACCTCACCATGGATAAAACGATAACCATGACGCTGGGCCGCTGCAGCATAGTCATGGCTGAGTTGAGCCGCATCGGCCAGGCCCACAAGCCAACGATTGGAGCCGGGGTGTGACCAGAAACGCGCCTGGCGCTCTAACAGGGTGATATCAAGTTGCGGGGCGCGGGAGCGTAACTCGCGGGCCGCCGCCAGGCCACCCCAGCCGCCACCGATGATCAGCACCCGTCCGCCGCCCGAATTGGCTCGGGTAAAGGGACTTAGGCCAAGGCCGGTGAGGCCTATCATGCCGCTCAGCAGGGCTCTTCGCTTCATGCAGGGGATGTCTTCTGGAAAAGGTTAAAAAAAGTATTCAAAAAACTGCGTGTCAAGACTTGACTTGTGCACAGAAGCGTAGGGTTTTCGGAATTTTTCCGGTTTTGCTCAAGGTGTCTTGTGTGCTGTATCAATAAAACAATAAAACTATTTAAATCAGTAACTTAAAAACATGCTCAAGTTCCGGGCAGGGTAGGAAAAAGCCTTGTGGGGCGGTCACTTAAGGCACTTGCTCCAGTTTAATTCACAGAGTTATCCACAGATTTTGTGGATAGTTCGAAAACCTTGAAACAGTATGGTTAATTGAGTCACTAACTTAAAGTCTTACATGAGCTTTGAGAGCTTAAATGTTGCGCTGCAATAAATAACGGCCTGACTGGCAGGCCGTTCGTTTATAAGTCGGAGTTACTTGACCCGCATACCTGGCTGAGCGCCTGAATCCGGTGCCAACAGGAAGATTCCGGGCATTTTTCCCGCGTTGTCGGAGGCAGCAAGCACCATCCCTTCCGATAAACCAAATTTCATTTTTCGTGGTGCCAGGTTGGCGACCATTACGGTCAGTCGGCCAATCAGTTGTGCCGGGTCGTAGGCCGACTTGATGCCGGCAAAGACATTGCGTGTTTCGTCATTGCCCAGCGCCAGGGTCAGGCGTACCAGTTTGTCGGCGCCTTCGACGTGTTCGGCATTGGTGATCAGGGCAATGCGCAGATCGACTTTCATGAAATCGTCGATATTGCAGAGCGCCTCAGCGGGAGTTTCCGCCGTGATCTCCTTTTGCTGATGCTCGGCATGACACTGCGGCGATTGCTGTTCCGGTGCCGGCGCCAGAGATTCCTTGTTGGCCTCGACCAATTTTTCGATCAGTTTGGGATCGATACGGGTCATAAGGTGCTCATAGGTGTTGATCGCATGGCCGGCGGCAAGCAGGCTCTGGCTATCTCCCCAGGCCAGCGCGGCGATGTTGAGGAATTTTTCGACCTTGCTGGCGACGATGGGCAGGATGGGTTTGAGCAGCACGGTAAGCAGGCGGAAGAGGTTGAGTGCATTGGAGCAGGCGATGTGTAGCTCAACCTCCTTGCCTTCCTGCTTGGCCAGTTCCCAGGGTTTGACACTATCGACGTACTGATTGGCAGCATCCGTGAGCAGCATGATTTCGCGCATGGCCTTGCCGAATTCACGAGCTTCGTAGAGTTCGGCGATGCGGCTGGCGGATTCCTGAATGGCTTTGATCGCCGGCAGGTCAGCAGTGGCTGGCGCCAGTTGGCCATTGAAGCGCTTGGTGATGAAGCCTGCTGAGCGGCTGGCGATGTTGACGTATTTACCGACTAGATCCGAATTGACGCGGGCCGTGAAGTCCTCGAGGTTGAGGTCGATGTCTTCCATGCTTGCCGACAGTTTGGCTGCATAGTAATAACGCAGCCACTCCGGGTTGAGGCCGCTGTTGATATAGCTTTCAGCCGTGATGAAGGTGCCGCGAGATTTCGACATCTTGGCGCCGTCGACCGTGAGAAAGCCGTGTGCGAAGATTTTTGTCGGCGTGCGATAGCCGGCATGGGCCAGTTCCGCGGGCCAAAACAGGGCGTGGAAGTAAAGAATATCCTTGCCGATAAAATGATAGAGCTCGGCTTTTGAGTCAGGATTGAAGAATTCGTTGAAATCCAGCCCGTTCTTGCCGCACAGGTTTTTGAAAGACCCCATGTAGCCAATAGGGGCGTCTAACCAGACATAGAAATACTTGCCCGGTGCATCGGGAATCTCGAAGCCAAAGTAGGGGGCATCACGCGAGATGTCCCAATCCGTCAGCTTGTTTTCGCCGGCAGCACCCAGCCACTCCTGCATTTTGTTGGCCGCTTCCGGCTGCAGTACGCCGTTGCTGCGGCTGGTGTACTGACGCAGGAAGGATTCGCAGCGCGGATCGGAGAGCTTGAAGAAATAATGCTCGGAGTTGCGCAACTCCGGCTTGGCACCGGAGACGGCAGAATAGGGTTCGATCAGGTCGGTCGGCGCATAGGCTGCGCCACAAACTTCACAATTGTCACCATATTGATCCTTGGCGTGGCACTTCGGGCACTCGCCCTTGATGAAGCGATCAGGCAGGAAAAGTTGCTTGAGCGGATCGTAATACTGCTCAATGGTGCGTGTTTCGATGAGGCCTGCAGCACGCAGCTTCAAGTAGATATCGTTGGCGCAGTCACGGGTTTCATCGGAATGCGTGCTGTAGTAGTTATCGAAACCGACATGAAAGCCGGAAAAATCACGGGAATGTTCGCCATGAACGCGGGCAATCAACTGCTCCGGCGTGATGCCTTCCTTTTCGGCACGCAGCATGATCGGTGTGCCGTGTGTATCGTCAGCGCAAACGTACCAACACTCGTTGCCCGACATCTTCTGGAACCGTACCCAGATGTCGGTCTGTATATATTCCACCAGATGGCCGAGGTGAATGGCGCCATTGGCATAAGGAAGGGCTGAGGTGACAAGAATTTTGCGCGACATGGGAGCGTCAAACATAAAAGTAAAGTTGGATTTTACCGCGAGCGACCTTCTCGCCGAGTTTTTCTAAAGCCGCGGAGACTCAGTGCTTTTGTTCAATGTGTGTCAAAAATGAAAACGATTGTGTCGACTGTTCTCTGTTACCCAAAAGGCGTATTGCATGTCCCCGGCTGAAGGGGCAAAATGAATCGCAAAAATAAGAGGTTAACAATGAATTTCGCCGTTGTCGAAGACAGCCGAAGTCAGGCCGAGGTGCTGAAGGCCTTGCTGAAAAGCGAGGGCCATCAAGTTGAGGTTTTTGCGGATGGCGGTTCGTGCATTGCGGCGATGAAATGCAGAACTTTCGATTTTTTCGTACTTGACTGGATACTGCCCGACATGGGCGGCGATCAAGTACTCAAGCACATACGGGAAACCGTTGGCTGGGATACTCCCGTTATTTTCTGCACCTCGCGCAGCGATGAAAGTGCAGCCGCCGATATTCTGCGCCTTGGGGCCGATGACTATATGGCCAAGCCTATCCGTTATATGGAGTTCATGGCCCGCGTTCAGACCTTGCTGCGCCGGCACCGCAGTGCGAGTTCGCTCCCGTTGCGCGGCGGCTCTATAGAAATTGATACGGAAGGGCGCCGTATTCGTCTTGGTGGAAACGAGGTTGATCTGACCCAGCGCGAATTCGACCTCGCCGTGGTCTTTCTGAGAAACATCGGACGCGTTCTGCAGCGTGAGGAATTAATGTCAAAGGTATGGGAGCGCGATACAGAAGTCGATACCCGTACCGTTGATACCCACGCCAGTCGCTTGCGCAAGAAGCTCGGGCTGGCTGGTGAAAGTGGCATGGTGCTGACCTCGGTCTACGGACAGGGATATCGACTGGATCCGGTCTCTCAGGGCTGATTGCAAAAGCCGGTTTCGGGTATACTGGACAAAATCGCTCGGGTATTTCCCGGCGTCCCAACCCGAACCGGAGTTTCCATGAGTCTTACAGAACAGCAGATCAAGACCGCCCTCGCTGTTGCGGTCGACCCCAATACAGGCAAGGATTTTGTCACTGGCAAGGCGCTCAAGAACATCAAGATCGATGGCAATGACGTCTCCTTTGATATTGAGCTGGGTTATCCGGCCAAAACGCAGATCGATGGCATCCGCAAGCAGGTGATTGCGGCAGTGCGTACCTTGCCGGGCGTCGGCAATGTGTCGGCCAATGTGCACAGTAAGATCGTCGCCCATTCGGTTCAGCTGGGCGTCAAGCTCTTGTCCGGGGTAAAAAATATTATCGCCGTGGCTTCCGGAAAAGGCGGTGTCGGGAAGAGCACAACAGCGGTTAATCTGGCTCTGGCGCTGGCCCAGGAAGGTGCCCGTGTCGGTATTCTGGATGCCGACATCTATGGCCCTTCGCAGCCGCAAATGCTTGGTCTTGCCGGCCAGCAGCCTGAATCCAAGGATGGTCAGAGCATGGAGCCGCTGGAGGCTTATGGTCTGCAGGCAATGTCTATCGGTTTCATGGTCGATGTCGAAACACCGATGGTGTGGCGTGGTCCGATGGTGGCGCAGGCGCTCGACCAGTTGCTCGGCCAGACCAACTGGAAGGATCTTGATTATTTGATTGTCGACATGCCGCCGGGTACCGGTGATATTCAGCTCTCCCTGACGCAAAAAGTGCCGGTGACCGGTGCTGTAATCGTCACTACGCCACAGGATATTGCCCTGCTGGATGCGCGCAAGGGCTTGAAGATGTTCGAAAAGGTGAATGTTCCAATTCTCGGCATCGTTGAAAACATGAGTATTCACATTTGCTCGAAGTGCGGCAATGAAGAGCACATCTTCGGCGAAGGTGGCGGCGAGCGCATGTGCAAGGATTACGATGTCGAATTCCTCGGCAGTTTGCCGTTGGAAATGGCTATCCGCCAGATGGCTGACGGTGGCAAGCCCACCGTGGTCGGGGCACCGGATTCGCGTACAGCCGAAATTTATCGCGGGATTGCCCGTCGTGTGGCTGTCAAGGTCGCTGAAAAAGCCAAGGATATGACCTCGAAGTTCCCGAATATCGTGGTGCAAAACACCTGATTATTTCGTAAAACCTTTCACCAAAGGCGGGTAAAATCCCGCCTTTGTTTTTTGCCGTACGGAACCGAGAAAATGACCATCAAATCAGACAAGTGGATACGCCGCATGGCGGCCGAGCACGACATGATCTCGCCGTTCGAGCCCGAGCTGGTGCGCGAGGCCAATGGCCAGAAAATTGTCTCCTACGGCACCTCCAGCTATGGCTACGACATTCGTTGTGCCCGCGAATTCAAGGTGTTTACCAACATCAACTCGACCGTGGTTGATCCCAAGAACTTCGATCCCAAATCTTTCGTCGAGATCGAGTCTGATGTCTGCATTATTCCGCCGAATTCCTTTGCCCTGGCCCGCACCATGGAGTATTTCCGCATTCCGCGCTCGGTCCTGACGGTCTGTCTGGGCAAGAGCACTTATGCGCGCTGCGGCATCATCGTCAATGTGACGCCGTTTGAGCCGGAATGGGAGGGTTACGTGACCCTGGAGTTTTCCAATACGACGCCGTTGCCGGCCAAGATTTACGCCGGTGAAGGCTGTGCGCAGGTGCTGTTCTTCGAGGCCGACGAGGTTTGCGAAACCTCTTACAAAGACCGTGGCGGCAAATATCAAGGGCAGGTCGGCGTGACGTTGCCCAAAATCTGACGTTGCTTTTTTAGTCAGGCTGTAACGAAAACGTCTTAATCTGTGACCCGCTGCGGCGGGTCGCCGCTTTTCAAGGATACAACATGCGCTTTCACTTCCCCGTCATCATCATCGATGAAGACTTTCGTTCGGAAAACACCTCCGGCCTCGGCATTCGGGCACTCGCCGAAGCTATCGAAAAGGAAGGTCTGGAAGTGCTCGGCGTCACCAGTTATGGCGACCTGACGTCGTTTGCCCAGCAGCAGAGCCGTGCTTCGGCGTTCATCCTGTCGATCGATGACGAAGAGCTGGCCATGGAGCCGGAGGAAACGCTGGCCGAACTGCGCGCGTTCGTCAGCGAAATCCGCAACCGCAATGCCGAGATTCCCATCTTCCTGCACGGCGAAACGCGCACCTCGCGCCATATTCCGAATGACGTGCTGCGTGAACTGCATGGTTTCATCCACATGTTCGAGGACACGCCGGAGTTCATCGCCCGCAACGTCAAACGCGAAGCCAAGGCTTATCTCGCTTCGCTGCCGCCACCTTTCTTCCGCGCTTTGGTCCATTACGCGGCCGACGGCTCGTATTCCTGGCACTGCCCAGGCCATTCCGGTGGCGTTGCCTTCCTGAAGTCGCCGGTTGGCCAGATGTTCCATCAGTTCTTCGGCGAAAACATGCTGCGTGCCGACGTCTGCAACGCCGTCGAGGAACTCGGCCAACTGCTTGACCATACCGGCCCGGTTGCCGCCTCCGAGCGCAACGCGGCGCGTATCTTCAACGCTGATCACCTGTATTTCGTCACCAACGGCACGTCGACCTCGAACAAGATCGTCTGGCACTCGACGGTGGCGCCCGGTGACATCGTTGTTGTTGACCGCAACTGTCACAAGTCCATCCTGCACGCCATCATGATGACCGGGGCGATCCCGGTGTTCCTGATGCCGACGCGCAACAACTTTGGCATCATCGGCCCGATTCCGAAATCGGAATTTCTCTGGGAAAACATCCAGAAAAAGATTGCCGCAAATCCTTTCATTACCGACAAGACGGCCAAGCCGCGCGTGCTGACCATCACCCAGTCAACCTATGACGGCATTCTCTACAACGTCGAGGACATCAAGGAGGAACTGGACGGCAAGATCGACACCCTGCATTTCGACGAAGCCTGGCTGCCACACGCGGCCTTCCATGATTTCTATGGTGATTACCACGCCATTGGTGCTGACCGGCCGCGTTGCAAGGAGTCGATGATTTTCTCGACGCAGTCGACCCACAAGTTGCTGGCAGGTTTGTCACAGGCTTCGCAAATTCTCGTTCAGGATTGCGAGAGCCGCAAGCTGGACCGCGACCTGTTCAATGAAGCCTATCTGATGCACACCTCAACCTCGCCGCAATACTCGATCATCGCCTCTTGCGATGTGGCGGCAGCGATGATGGAAGCGCCGGGTGGCACCGCGCTGGTTGAGGAGTCGATTGCCGAAGCCCTTGATTTCCGCCGTGCCATGCGCAAGGTCGATGAGGAATGGGGTGTCGACTGGTGGTTCAAGGTCTGGGGTCCGGATGATCTCTCCGAAGAAGGCATCGAAGAGCGTGACGCCTGGATGCTCAAACCGGGTGAGCGCTGGCACGGCTTCGGCAATCTGGCCGATGGCTTCAATATGCTTGACCCAATTAAGGCAACGATTATTACGCCGGGTCTCGATGTCGACGGCGATTTTGCCGACGAATTTGGCATTCCCGCTGCCATCGTCACCAAGTATCTGGCCGAGCACGGCGTTATCGTCGAAAAATGCGGCCTCTACAGCTTCTTCATCATGTTCACCATCGGCATCACCAAGGGGCGCTGGAATACCTTGGTTACTGCGCTGCAGCAGTTCAAGGACGATTACGACAAGAATCAGCCGCTGTGGCGGGCTTTGCCGGAATTCGTTCAAAAGAACCCGCGCTACGAGCGCGTTGGCCTGCGTGACTTGTGCACGCAGATTCACAGTGTTTACAAGCAGAATGACGTTGCTCGCCTGACTACCGAAATGTATCTGTCAGACATGGTGCCTGCCATGCGCCCGGCCGACGCTTTCGCCAAGATGGCGCACCGCGAAATCGAACGTGTTGCGGTCGACGAGCTGGAAGGGCGAATTACTGCTGTCTTGCTGACGCCTTACCCGCCGGGCATTCCCTTGCTGATTCCTGGTGAACGCTTCAATCACAAAATCTGCAATTACCTGAAATTTGTCCGCGAGTTCAACGCCGCCTTCCCCGGTTTCGAGACCGACACCCATGGGCTGGTCAAAGATAGCGAAGGGCGCTACTACGTGGATTGCGT
>CAXYZX010000098.1:0-9981 GCA_964293845.1 uncultured Dechloromonas sp. | reverse complement strand
ACAAACTTGCCTTCGGTACCGGCCAGCGGGCTGGTGTTGACCATGAACTGCATGGACAGCGTCGGCTCGTCGATCTTCAGCAACGGCAATGATTCCGGCTGTTCCGGGTCGGTCACGGTACAACCCAGGACCAGATCTTCAATACCGGTGATCTGGACGATGTCGCCAGCCAGACCTTCTTCCAGTTCAATCTTGTTCAGACCACGGTAACCAAAGACTTGGCCAATCTTGGCCTTGATCGGGGTACGTTCGTGTTCAAGCGCTTCTTCTTCGGTACCGAACATGACCAGCACGTTCTGGCCGGTCTTGACGCGACCACGATTGATCTTGCCAACACCGATACGACCGACGTAGGACGAGTAATCAAGCGCTGTAATTTGTAGCTGCAGCGGTGCGCTGATATCGGTATCCGGGGCCGGCACGTGGCGCAGGATGGTATCGAACAGCGGCTTCATGTTTTCGCGCGGCTGATCCAGTTCCATCGCTGACCAGCCATTGAGGCCAGAGGCGTAAACGATGGGGAAATCGAGCTGCTCGTCGGTCGCACCCAGCTTGTCGAACAGGTCAAAGGTCAGATTGACTGCCTGATCGGGATCGGCACCGTCACGGTCAACCTTGTTGACCAGCACGATAGGGCGCAGGCCAAGCGCCAGTGCTTTCTTGGTGACGAAACGGGTTTGCGGCATCGGACCTTCGGCGGCATCGACCAGCAACACCACGCCATCGACCATACCCAGCACGCGCTCGACTTCACCACCGAAGTCCGCGTGACCCGGCGTGTCAACGATGTTGATATGCACGCCTTCGTATTCGACCGCAGTGTTCTTGGAAAGAATCGTGATGCCACGCTCTTTTTCCAGATCGTTGGAGTCCATGACGCACTCAACCAGCTGCTGGTGAGCAGCGAAGGTGCCGGACTGGCGGAGCAGTTGGTCAACCAGGGTGGTTTTACCGTGGTCAACGTGAGCGATGATGGCGATGTTGCGAATCGGACGAGCGGACATGGGAAGGCCTGAAAAATCAAAGGCGTGATTCTATCACCGATGGTGCGCCGCAGCATCCCCAGCCGAGTTTTTATCCTTCTTTATTACGCATAAAGTCGGCTGTATTGAAAAAATTTTCCAGCAACTTACGCCGTATGCCTTCTTCAATTCCGACATCCTCCATGGCCAGCACCATGCAGGCTACCCATTGGTCACGCTCGGAAACACCAATGGCGAAAGGTGCATGGCGACCGCGCAGGCGCGGATGGCCAAATTTCTCAACAAAGAGGTCAGGACCACCCAGCCAGCCGGAGAGGAACATGTAGAGCTTGTCGCGCGACCCTTTGAGAGATTCCGGATGCATGGCGCGCAATTCGCTGAACTGAGGCACAGTTGCCATCAATTCGTAGAAACGATCGCAAAGTTGGCCGACGGCAGCATCGCCGCCGATTTTTTCGTAGGTTGTTGTATTTTCCATGAATTATTTAAAGCAATCAGGTATTTGAATCAGCCTTTACGGGTTGCTGGACGCACCCGACTAGCTATAGGTTTGCTCGGCTGGCGCAGCGGTCGCTGCCCGCTGCGCGGGCCCGGTACGGCTTTTTGAATTTGCCCGCCTTTTGGCGGTTGACCGCAAGTGCCGGCCGGCTGCCAGGCCGGGATCAACTGCTTCTTGCCATTGCCAATCAGATCGGCACGCCCCATCGCCTTCAGCGCTTCACGCAGCAGCGGCCAGTTATTGGGATCGTGATAGCGCAAAAAGGCCTTGTGCAGCTTGCGCTGCGTGCCATTGCGCACGGTGCTGACGTGCTCGCTGCTCCGTGACAACTTGCGCAGCGGGTTGCGTTCGGTGTGATACATGGTCGTCGCCAGCGCCATCGGCGTCGGCAGGAAGGTCTGTACCTGATCGAGGCGGAAATTGTTTTTCTTGAGCCAGAGCGCCAGATTCATCATGTCTTCATCGGTCGTACCCGGATGAGCGGCGATAAAGTAGGGAATCAGATACTGCTCTTTGCCCGCCTCACGCGAGAAACGGTCGAAGAGTTGCTTGAAGCGATCATAAGCGCCCATACCCGGCTTCATCATCTTCGACAACGGACCTTCTTCAGTATGTTCCGGGGCAATCTTCAGATAGCCACCAACGTGGTGCGTCACCAGTTCCTTGATGTAATCGGGCGAACGCACCGCGAGGTCGTAACGCAGGCCGGAACTGACCAACACTTTCTTGACGCCCTTGATCGATCTGGCCCGGCGGTAAAGCGAAATCAGCGGATTGTGATCGGTGCCCATGTGTTCGCAAATATCGGGGTAAACACAGGACAGGCGGCGGCAGGACGATTCGATTTTCTCGTCCTTGCACTTCAGGCGATACATATTGGCCGTCGGCCCGCCGAGGTCGGAGACGATACCGGTGAAGCCCGGCGTCTTGTCGCGCATTTCCTCGATTTCGCGAATGATCGAATCTTCCGAACGGCTCTGAATAACGCGGCCTTCGTGCTCGGTAATCGAGCAGAAAGTACAACCGCCAAAGCAGCCGCGCATGATATTGACCGAGAAACGAATCATCTCCCAGGCGGGGATTTTTGCCTCGCCATAGGCCGGATGCTGGCGGCGGGCATAGGGTAGCTCATAGACTGCATCGAACTCTTCGGTGCTCAGCGGAAATGGTGGCGGATTGAGCCAGACATCCCGTTCGCCATGCGCCTGCACCAGAGCGCGGGCATTGCCGGGGTTGGATTCGAGGTGGAAGGTGCGCGAGGCGTGGGCGTAGAGCACCGGATCTTCCTTGACCCGCTCGTAGGACGGCAGGCGAATGACGGTGTGAGCACGCTTTTCTTTAATCGCCGCCAGCCGCTCAGTGCGCGAAACAATACGTATCGGCTGCGCACCATCGGCACAAGGCGCTGCCGCACTGCCCTGCGGCTCCATCGCGTAAGGGTCGGGATGATGGCCGACCGCGCCGGGCGTATCGACTTCGCTGGAATCGACAGCATCCCATGCCTGGGAAGGCACCCAACCGGAAGGCACCATGAAGGCGGTGCCGCGCAGATCGCGAATCTCGCTGACTTTCTCACCCTTGGCCAGACGATGGGCAATTTCAACAATCGCCCGCTCGGCATTGCCGAAAACCAGAATATCTGCCTTGGAATCCGGCAGCACCGAGCGCCGTACCTTATCCGACCAGTAATCGTAATGGGCAATGCGGCGCAGGCTGGCTTCGATCGAACCAATGATCACCGGCACACCGGGGGCAGCTTCGCGGCAGCGCTGGGCATAAACCGTCACCGCCCGATCCGGCCGCTTGTTGGGTTCGGCATTCGCGGTGTAGGCGTCGTCCGAGCGAATCTTGCGATCGGAGGTGTAGCGGTTGACCATCGAATCCATGTTGCCGGCGGTTACACCGTAAAACAGGTTAGGTTTTCCCAGTTTTTTGAAGTCGACCGCACTATTCCAGTCCGGCTGGCAAATGATGCCAACGCGAAAACCCTGGGCTTCGAGCAGTCGCCCGATCAAGGCCATGCCAAAACTGGGATGGTCGATGTAGGCATCGCCGGTCACCAGAATAATGTCGCAGGAATCCCAGCCGAGGGTCTCCATTTCCTGACGCGACATGGGAAGGAAAGGGGCCGGACCGAAACGGTGGGCCCAGAATTTGCGATGACCGAAGAGCGGCTGTGGTGCGTTTGAAATCTGACTCATACCCTATTTTACCTGAGCCCGCACCAAGGTCGTGCGTGGCATAATCTGTCCTGATTTTGTATATGAAGAAAAAGCCATGAACCTTCCTCTCCGCGAAAACGCTGGTGTCGTGATTGGCGCTGTCAGCGGACGAATTGACCACGCCAATGCCGATGCGTTCAATGCCGCTCTCGAACCCCTGCTCAAAGGCTGCGTTGGCGGCAGCAAGCCAGTGGTTCTGGACTTCGCCGGGGTCGAATACATCAGCAGTGTCGGCTTGCGTTCGCTAATGCTGGCTTCACGCCAGGCCAAGAGCCAAAAGGGCGTTTTCGCCATCGCCGGCATGCAGCCTTTGGTTCAGGAGGTTTTTGCGATCAGCCGCTTCAGCCTGATCATGCCGTGTTACGTCAGCGTCGATGCCGCCTGCAAGGTATTGGGGTCATGAAAAAAGTTATTTTCTGGGGCACTCGCGGTTCGTTGCCGGTTGCACTGACGGCCAGCGACGTTCGCCAGAAAATCACGGCCGCACTGACTGCTGCCAACGGCAAGACGTTCGGCACCAGCGCCGCCCTGAATGAGTTTATCGAGCACTTGCCGTTTACAACCAGAGGTACTTTCGGCGGTAACTCTTCCTGCGTTGAAATCGTCACAGGCGGCCACGAACACATCATTTGCGACATGGGCAGTGGCGCCCGGCCGCTTGGGCATGCCAAGATTGCGGCTTTCGGCGCGTTGAATCCGCAGACTTATCACATCTTTATTTCCCATTTGCACTGGGATCACTTGATGGGCTTCCCCTTCTTTGCACCCATGTACATTCCGGGAAATCGCATCGTCATCCATGGTTGCCACGCAAGAATAGAAGACGCCTTCAAATTGCAGATGAGCGCCCCTTGTTTTCCGGTCGATTACTCCCAGGCCGGGGCAAAAATCGAATTCGACATCATGACGCCGGGCAAAACCCAGTTCATTGCCGGGATCAATGTCACGCCAAAACTGCAATTGCACGAAGGGGATTCCTACGGCTACCGCTTCGACAGCATTGATCGCCGCGTCGTTTATTCGACTGATTCCGAGCACAAGCTTGACTCATCAAGCGAACACGAAGATTACGTCAAGTTCTTCAACAAGGCCGACCTGGTCATTTTTGATGCCATGTATTCGCTGGCCGAAGCCGTCTCAGTCAAGGCTGACTGGGGACATTCGAGCAACATGGTCGGCGTTGAGCTATGCCAGGCCGCCAAAGCCAAACGTCTGGCGCTGTTTCATCACGAACCGATGCACGATGACAAGCAACTCTCACGCTTGCTGAGTGAAACCCGCCGCCTGGAAGAGATCACCCGCGCCAGCCACGGCCCGCTTGAAGTCATCTCGGCCTATGACGGCCTAACCGTAACATTGTGAAAGCCCTCGCAGGGTATGCCGCTGCCCTGTTGCGCGCGCGCCATGGGCGCGCCTTCCCAACGGCCATCCTGATTCTCGCGACGCTTGCCCTGTTTTTCCATGAGGCCACACCGCTGGCCAATCTGCGCCATGCGCAGTTTGACCATTATCAACAGGTGATGCCACGCTTCCGTGATAATGAACCAGCCATCGTTATCAGCATTGACAGCCAGAGTCTGGAACGCCACGGTCAGTGGCCGTGGTCACGCGACCTCATGGCCCAATTGGTACATCGCGTTCTCGCCGGCCAACCTCTGGCGGTTGGTATCGACATGCTGTTCTCCGAGCCCGACCGCTATAGCCCGGCAGTCTTGGCCGAGCGACTGCCAGCCTTGCCCGGTAGCGCGCTGGCCAAACTCAGCGAACCGGATAGCGTCTTTGCCAAAGCCCTGAGCGAAGGTCCAACCGTACTAGCCGTGATTGGTGTCTCAACCGCGCTGCCCGGCGCCCGCCAACCGCACAAGCCCCTGCCTGTCCTGGCTGAGAGCAAGCTGGCTGAACAACCGATCATCAATTTTCCTGCCGCTTTAGCCAGTCGACCGCAACTGGAGGCCGCAGCCGCCGGCGAAGGCTTGATCAACGCCAGCCCGGACAAACTGAACAGCAGCACCGACCGTGGCGTGCTGCGCCGTGCACCAAGCATTGCATTTATTGATCAGCAGCCATTTTTGTCGATGCCACTGGAAATGGTTCGCCTCGCACTCGGTGACGAAGGGCGAGTCATACCCGAGGTTTCGGATCACGGCATGGAGCGTATCCGGATTGGTGGTTACAGCCTGCCAACCCAGCCCAACGGCGAACTCCTGATCCATTTCGGGCGAGCCAGCTCGAGCTACCACCTTTCCGCCGCTGACGTGCTCGCCGGCATCCATCCACCCGCCACGTTCACCTCACGCTTCGTACTCATCGGCCTCAATACCACCGGCTTGCAGGATCGTGTCATTACCCCGCTCGGAGACAATTTACCGGGCGTGGATATCCACGCCCAGGTTATAGAAAGCCTGCTCACTGGTTCGGCGCTGTATCGCCCACACTGGATGCCCCGACTTGAACTGGGCATTCTGCTTCTGGCCGGCCTCTTGATGATCGCTGGAATGTCCAAGTTGCACCCGAAATGGGCTATTTTCAGCTTTGTCACCCTGGTTTTCATCTTGGTCGGTAGCGGCTATATGGCTTTCCGTCAGGGCCAGTGGCTTTTTGACGGGACATCGGTCGCCATCCTGCTCAGCCCAATTTTCATGGCCCTGCTGAGCAATACCCTGATCAGCGCCGATGCCCAGCATCGCCTCGCCCAAGCCCTGCTCAACGAAAGCCGCGAGGCGGCTGCCCGTGTCTCGGGCGAACTTGATGCCGCCCGGCGCATCCAGATGGGACTGCTGCCTGACCCCGCGACACTTTTTACCGGCGAAACACGCTTTACCGTTGCCGCCCTACTTGAGCCGGCACGCGCCGTCGGTGGCGACTACTACGATTGCTTCATGCTTGATGAGCAGCATCTCTGCCTGGCGATCGGCGACGTTTCAGGGAAAGGAATTCCGGCCAGTTTGTTCATGGCTATTTCCAAAACCCTGACCGGCACCCTAACCCGTCGCCACAAGGATCTTGGCGCTGCCTTGCAGGATGTCGAGCGGGAACTCAACCGCGCCAATCCGGAATATCTCTTTGTGACCTCGTTTGTTGGCGTGATCAATGTCGAATCCGGCACCATGGAGTTCGTTTGCGCCGGCCATGATGCCCCCCTGGTGCGTCGCGCCGGAATCACATCGAGTATCGACACTGCAGCCACCTCCGGCCCACCGCTTTGTGCTGCTGGCGACTACCCGTTCGCGACAGGCCACGCGCAATTGCAGCCCGGTGATCTGCTTTGTCTATTTACCGATGGCGTCACCGAAGCCAGCAATGGCTGCGAGATGTTTGGCGCACAACGCCTGCGTGAAGTCATTGCGTCATCAATGAACGAACTATCGCTGCAAAAGCAGATAGAGGTACTACGCGATTCAGTGAGACAGTTTGAGTCAGGTTACCCGCCGGTCGACGATCTGACCCTGATGCTGGCCCGCTGGACCGGACGACCGCTTGGCGGATAAAGATAGAGTTCAGGAGGGTTGTCGCAAACGCGGCAACCCTCAGGCCTTGCGGCAAAAACTTTACAGAGCGAGCTGGTCGCGCAGCTTGGCGAGCTTCTTGAGGCCCATACCTTTAGCCTTGCAGACATCCTCGAGGGTCGCGTATGGGCGACCGGCGACAATCGCGCGTGCAACTTCACGCGGCAGCCCCTTGAGAGCAGCCAGCTCATCTTCGCTCGCCTTGTTAATTGAAACCAGTTTGTGCGCTGTCTTTGTACTCGCCTCTTTTTTGGCAGGCTGCTCAGGCACCTTTACTTCGGGCTTTTTCACTTCAGCCAGCGGCGCCTTGACTGCCTCGGCAGGCTTGGTCGCAACAGCAGCTTTGGGCTTGGCCGCAGGTTTGGCCTTGGCTACGGGCTTGGCTTTCGGCGCGGCTTCCTCCTTGGCGGGAAGCGCGGCGAAATTACGATAGTCACGGGTCACATAACCAGCCGGTGTCCATTCACGCAGCATCACGGTCAGCGCAGCACCTTCAACCGGCAAGGCGGCAGGCACATTGAACTGGCAGGCAGACCATTCATTGCCACCACCCAGTACGCCAACAATCACAGTAGCGACCGGGCTACCGGCCCAACTCCCACCGGCATACGGTGCATCAAGGGCCCAGACTTCGAGCGACAAGGTGCCGCTCAGATTGTCTTCAGCACGCGGATTGCAGATGGAATCAATTTTCAGTTCTGCAACACCGTTCGCCAGAGTACAACTAACATTACCGCCAAAACGTGGCTGGAAGAAGCTCTGCGGATCAGCATAAACCGCCAGATCACGCACTTCCAGCAGGCCATCATCAGCCGAGTAAGTCACCAGTGCCAGCGCCAGCACCTGATCAGTAGCGCCAGCCGGAGGAAGTGCGGAGCAACAAGCTTCAGCAAAAAGCCCACCAGCCATCGGAGAAATTGCCATCTCGGCCACTTTTACGCCGGATAGCGCGGCCCCCGCAAAACCTGATTCGCAAGCCCAGAGCTGAATCGACCAAGCTTGATCGGCATCCAGATCAGCATCAGAGAAATTCACCTCGGCGTTGAGGTAAACAAAATCACCGTCAAAGCGATAACCATGATTTTCGCCAAGGCGAGTTGCGTTAGTTTGCGGGGAGAGATTCGTCATTTTTTAAGCCTGCATTGGTTGAAAAATTGCGCGGATTATAGGAGCAATTTTTCTTTTTTTATCATGCAGTTAGAATTATTTTTTAGTGCACCACGATGGTGCGCAAAATGCACTTTTTTTGTAGCAAATTCGACAAAAGATGGCACCCTGGCAAAGAGAATATCAAGGCTGGTTCAGTGCTTGATCGCGTCAGGATTTTCCGTCCTTCAGTCCACGCCACAAGGGCAATAAGCCAATCAGCCCAAGTAACGGGCCGGGTAGCAGCAACCAGGCAATGTCATTACCCCAGCTACTGATCCAGCTTGTACTCAATTGAATCGAGATCATCGTGATGGCAAACCCCAGTGCATTCTGAAAAGCCAGAGCACTGCCAACGATCTCGGGCGGACAGGCGCGAGCGGAAAGCGCCGAGAAGTGAGGCGAATCTGCCACCACACTGAATCCCCAAAGACAGAGCAGCAACAAACGTAACCATGGCGGGAAATAGCCGCTTAGCGGATAGATGGCGCAGCAGAGGGCGGAAAGTGCCAAGGCACATGCTGCAACACGGGCGCTACCAATGCGCTGGCTCCAGCGTCCACCGGCAACACAACCAAGGGCGCCAATGCCTACGATTGCAAACGACAGCCCAGACAGGTTGTTGCTCCCCGGATCAGCCAGACCGGCCAGCACCACCAGCAATGGCACCAAGGTCCAAAAGGCATAGAGCTCCCACTGATGGCCGAAGTAGCCGAGCGCCGAAGCGCGAAATGCCGGAATGGAAAAGGTATGAATGACGCGGCCGAGTTTCAGTCGTGGGGCATCATGGCGCCGTTTGAGATGGGGGCCATCACCCAGGCGAAAGATCATGGCCGCAGCAAGAAATGCCAGCAGCGACGAAACCGCGATGGCAAATTGCCACGGCAAGCCGGTGCCTAGCCAGCGCACCCCATGCGGCAGTGCTGTACCCAGGGTCAACATGCCAACCAGCCAGGCCAGCGCCGCCCCCGCACGCTCCGGCACCCAGGTCACAACGAGTTTCATGCCCAGCGGGTAAACGCCGGCCAGACAGAGCCCGACAACGAAACGCCAGGGAAGCCCGCTCCCCATATCGCTGGCAAAGGTCGCAAAGGCACCATTAGCCAGCGCCCCCAGGATGGCACAGCAGGCAAAAATTCGGCTGGCAGCAAAGCGGTCGGCCAGGCCGGTGATCGCGAAGCCCAGCGTGCCGAGTATGAAACCCAGTTGGACGGCATTGGTCAGCGTCCCCAGATCGGCAGGCGCTATCCCCCAGCTTGCCATCAAATCATCCGCCGCGCTGTTCGCCGAGAACCATAGCGAAGTGCCAAACAACTGGGCGAGAACGATGACGAATACCGGATTAAAAAGCCTGTTTTCGGGCATGCTCGTCGCGACTACTGCCTGACTTCCCGCACATTTCCCGGAACGGGAAACTCGCCACTGCTACGAAAGGGATTGATATCCAGCCCACCGCGCCGCGTGTAGCGCGCGTAGACCGCCAGCGCCTCTGGTGCGCACTGGCGGGTGATGTCGCAATAGATGCGCTCGACACACTGCTCGTGGAATTCGTTGTGATCACGGAACGAGACGATGTAGCGCAACAGGCCGGCATGATCGATCGGGCGACCACGGTAGCGAATAAC
>CAXYZX010000097.1:0-9992 GCA_964293845.1 uncultured Dechloromonas sp. | reverse complement strand
GTTCGCGACATGCTGATCCTGCGCAACAAGATGAAGGCCAAGGAAGCTGCCGGCGGCAAGAAGACCCTGCTGCTCGGCCCGAACTGCCCCGGCCTGATCACCCCGGACGAAGTGAAGATCGGCATCATGCCGGGTCACATCCACCGCAAGGGTCGTATCGGTGTGGTTTCCCGCTCCGGCACCCTGACCTACGAAGCCGTTGGCCAGCTGACCGAAATCGGTCTCGGCCAGTCGTCTGCCGTCGGTATCGGTGGTGACCCGATCAACGGTCTGAAGCACATCGACGTCATGAAGGCTTTCAACGACGATCCGGATACCGACGCGGTCATCATGATCGGTGAAATCGGTGGTCCTGACGAAGCCGAAGCCGCCATGTGGTGCAAGGAAAACATGAAGAAGCCGATCGTTGGCTTCATCGCTGGTGTTACCGCCCCGGCCGGCAAGCGTATGGGTCACGCTGGTGCGTTGATCTCCGGCGGTGCCGATACGGCTGATGCCAAGCTGGAAATCATGGAAGCCTGTGGTTTCACCGTGACGCGTAATCCGTCTGAAATGGCCAAGCTGCTCAAGGCATTGCTGTAAAATTCGAGCTTAGCTCAACCAAAAGGCGGGCCAAGTGCTCGCCTTTTTTTACGCCTGAAGGTTTATGGAACTAGATCTCACTTCCTCATTGTTCTGGGTCGCTGTTGGCCAGATTATCCTGATCGACATTGTGCTCTCCGGCGACAACGCCGTGGTTATTGCGCTGGCTTGTCGCAACCTGACGCCTGAACAACGTAAGACCGGCATTTTCTGGGGTGTCGCCGGCGCGATCGGATTACGCGTCGTGCTAACTGTTTTTGCCGCCATGGTCATGGGTTTGCCTTGGCTCAAGCTGGTCGGCGGGGTGCTGTTGATCTGGATCGCTGTCAAGCTGATGCTGCCAGAAGAGGAGGAAGGGCATGATATCCAGGCTTCGACTCACCTATGGGGAGCAGTAAAAACAATTATCGTGGCTGATTTCGTGATGAGTCTCGATAACGTGATTGCTGTTGCCGGTGCGGCGCACGGTAGTCTTGCCTTGCTGCTCTTCGGGTTGGCTGTGAGTATTCCGCTTATCGTTTGGTCCAGTCAGCTTATCCTCCACTGGATGGAGCGCTGGCCGGTGATTATTTTGCTCGGTGCCGGACTGCTGGGTTATGTGGCAGGGCAGATGATCTTTTCTGATCCGGGGGTTCTGGCTCTGTTGCCGCCGTTGCCCTCGGGGGTGGATAAGGCAGCAGGTGTAATTGGTGCCTTGCTGGTGGTCGGTGTTGGGCGTTGGCTTGAAAAACGCATCTTGGCAAGACAGGATATCAGTATCGTTTAGGAGGCTGTGCCGTGGCGATTTTCCTTTCAGAAAACGATGTCAAACAGCTTTTGACAGTGGAAATGGCGATGGAGGGCGTTGAGTCGGCACATCGCGATCTATCGTTAGGGCTGGCCCAGGATACGCCAAGGGCGCGTACGCGTTTGCCACAAACGGTGTTGCATATCTTGCAAGGCGCGTTGCCTGCACAAGGTGTCATTGGCTACAAGGCCTACACCACCAATCGCAGCGGCAATCGCTTTCTGGTGCACCTTTTTGATTCGGCAAGCGGCGTGTTGCAGGCGATTATTGAAGCCGATTACCTGGGGATGATACGCACTGGTGCCGCGAGCGGGGTTGCTGCCAAATGGCTGGCGCGGCCAGAGAGCCGCATCGCAGGGGTTTTCGGTTCGGGCTGGCAGGCCGAGGGTCATGTGCGTGCTATTTGCGCCGCCTTGCCCTTGCGACAGGTCAAGGTCTTCGGACGTAATCCGGAGAAACTCGCTGCATTTTGTGGGCGTTTGCAGGCTGCTACCGGTGTCGAGATTGTGCCGGCTGTCTCTGCGGAGGCGACAGTGCGTGGTAGTGATCTGCTTGGTACGGTGACGACGGCTACCTTGCCTTTGTTTGATGCAGACTGGCTGGAGCCTGGAATGCATATCAACGCTGCAGGTTCGAATGCGCTGATCAGGCAGGAATTGTCCGAGGCAGTGGTCAGGCGTTGCGCCGTGGTTTGTGTTGATGCAGTGCCCACGGCGCTAGCCGAAGCTGGTGATCTTTTGCCGTTGCTGGAAAAAGGACGTCTCCATGCACGCCAATTGGTTGAACTCGGCGATGTGCTGATAAGCCAGCGGGCGGGACGTCAGAATCCTGATGAAATTACCTTATTCGAGTCACAGGGGATGGCCATTCAGGACCTCGCAGTTGGCGTGAGGGTTCTGGCAGCAGCGCGTGAGCGCGGCCTCGGTGTGGTTTTGCCGCTACCGTGAAATTTGACGGACGCCGACTGGCGCGTAAGAATAGGGCTTAGGCAGCGTTTCAGAGGTCTTTCAAGGCGCCGATAAAAGAAAGCAGGGGGGTATGGCAAAGGCTGTGTTCTGGAGGGCTGACTGGTTTCTCGGGGTTGTCGTTACCCTGCTTATGGTTCTTGCGGGAGGCTCTGATCTTTTGCAGAGTCTTGAACGTAAGGCATACGATATGGGTGTTCAGGCTTCCAGTCGTAATCCATCCGAGCGCATTGCCGTCATTGCCATTGATGATCAGAGTGTTGCCAACCTGGGGCGCTGGCCTTGGTCGCGTGACCTGCATGCGCGGATGACGGATTTACTGGCTACTGCACCAGCCAAGGTGATTGGCAATACGGTATTTTTCTCGGAGCCACAACTTGATCCGGGTTATGGCTACATCACCAAGCTTATTGATATTGTTCAGCAGTCGGTCGTTGATGGAGCGGTCGTCTCGCCGGAAGTGGAAAAAATATCGGCTGTTCTGGCGGAAGCCGAAGTGCAACTAAATACAGATCGTCGCCTCAGTGAAAGCTACGAAAAAGCCGGTAGTGTCGTGCTGCCTCTTCTGTTTGAATTAGGTGAAGCACGTGGCCACCCAGACAAGCCATTGCCTGATTTTGTCACCAAGAATCGTCTACCGCAGGTCGCCACTGGCGAAGGAGATGTCTTCCCCGCTGCGCAGGTGCTGTTTCCGATTGAGGCCTTGGGGGGCAAGGCAGTTGCCTTGGGGCATCTGAACAGTAGTCTCGATGTTGATGGCGGGGTGCGTAGCGAGCCGCTGATTATTCAGTATTTCGATGATTATTATCCCTCGTTGTCGCTGATGATTGCAGCGCGCAGTCTCAATCTGGGGCCGGCTGATACCACGGTTCGCTTGGGTCAGGAGGTCAGGCTCGGTAAATTGCGGATTCCAACTGACTCTGCGACGAGAATGAACACCTTTTTCTACAAGGGAAGTGACGGTCGTCCGGCCTTTCAGGCAGACTCATTTTACGATGTCTTGAGCGGCAAAATTCCGGTCAGTAAGTACGCCGGAAAAATCGTTCTGATTGGTGCAACAGCAGCAGGCGTTGGCGTTTCGCAGGTCACACCCGTCTCACCTGCGATGGCGCCCGTCCTGACACTGGCACATACCGTGTCGAGTATTCTGCAGGAGCATTTCTTCGTTGTGCCTGCTTGGGGCGTTTGGGCCAGCTTGGCGGCGTTGTTGCTGACCGGCCTTTACATCATTCTTCTACTACCAAGACTTGGTGCGGGTGTTGGGGCTGCCTTCACCTTAATGCTGCTACTCGTACTGCTGGGTACTCATTTTGCCTTGATGGTTGGGGCCGGTGTCTGGATTCAGTTGATGGGCGCTGCCAGTTTGTTGCTTGTCGGGCATTTGATGCTGACTACCAAGCGCTTTCTGGTTGCCGAACGTGGCAAGGAAAAATCCGATCTTGAATCTGCTGAATCCAACCGCATGCTAGGTCTTGCCTTTCAGGGCCAGGGACAGTTGGATATGGCATTCGACAAGTTTCGCAAATGCCCGATTGACGATGGTTTGTTGGAAAATCTCTACAATCTTGCGCTCGATTACGAGCGCAAGCGCCAGTTCAACAAGGCAGAGGCAGTCTTCCGTTATGTGCACGAGGCCAACCCGAAATTCCGTGACGTCAATGATCGGCTCGGTCGTGCCAAGCAGATGTCGGAGACTGTCATGCTTAGTGGTGCTCGTGGACAAACTGGCACGGGAACGATGATTCTCGGTGATGCACAGCTTGAGAAGCCCATGCTCGGGCGTTATCAGGTTGAAAAGGAACTGGGCAAGGGGGCAATGGGTGTGGTTTACCTGGGGCGCGACCCAAAAATAAATCGCGTCGTAGCGATCAAAACCATGGCCCTGGCGCAGGAGTTCGACGAGGATGAGCTAGTCGACGTCAAGGCGCGGTTTTTCCGTGAGGCAGAAACGGCGGGGCGTCTGAATCATCCGAATATCGTCACCATGTACGATGCCGGCGAGGAGCACGATCTGGCTTACATTGCTATGGAATTCCTCAAGGGACGTGACCTCGTTCCGCAAACCAAGCCGGCTGGTTTGTTGCCTGTCGCGCAAGTGGTATCCATTATTGCCCGGGTCGCTGATGCGCTGGATTATGCTCACCAGAACAACGTGGTGCACCGCGACATCAAGCCGGCTAACATCATGTATGAACCGACTGAGGATCAGGTTAAGGTGACCGACTTCGGTATCGCACGCATCACCGATTCATCGCGTACGAAAACCGGTATGGTGCTGGGTACGCCCTCCTACATGTCGCCGGAGCAATTGGCAGGGAAGAAAATTGATGGTCGCTCCGATCTTTTTTCGCTTGGTGTCATGCTTTATCAAATGTGTTGTGGTCAACTGCCATTTGTCGGTGAATCCATGGCGCAATTGATGTTCAAGATTGCCAATGAGTCACAGGCAGATATTCGGACAATCAACCCGGCATTACCTGAGAGCTTGGTCGCAGTGATCAACAAGGTGCTGCTCAAGGATGTTGCCCTGCGCTATCAACGAGGTTCTGAATTGGCTGCCGATTTACGCACCTGTTTGGCATAAGGGATTTAGGCATGAAACTTTCGGATGCTCTGGAGGTTGTTACCCGCACCGATCCAGGCATGGTTCGTTCACACAACGAAGATGCTGTATTTGGTGATGCTGCTCTGGGGCTGGCTATTTTGGCCGACGGTATGGGCGGCTATAACGCTGGCGAGGTGGCGAGCGGGATGGCAATCACATTGCTGGCCACCAATTTTGCTCGCTTGGTACCGGCCAGTCAGCCGCAGTTGCGCGAAGCGGGTGGCGGACGCCAGTCACACCGACACTTTGTCGAGCAAATTTCGGATGCGAATTCCGCAATCTACAATTCCGCGCAAAGTCAGCCGCAATATGCCGGTATGGGTACGACGCTGGTCTTTGCCTGGTTCTATGACAATACACTCAGCGTGGCCCATGTCGGTGATTCACGGCTTTATCGTCTGCGCGGTGAGTCATTTGAACAGTTAACTCGTGATCATTCACTCTTACAAGAACAACTGGACAGTGGCATGATTAGTGCCGAGGACGCTAGGCATTCGCAGAACAGGAATCTGGTTACCCGGGCGCTAGGTGTTGATCCCAGTGTTGAACCGGAGATTCATGACTATGATGTAGCGCCGGGGGATATATTCCTGCTCTGTTCGGATGGTCTGAACGATATGGTTGATGACGACGAGATGGGGCTTACCCTGCAGGCGTTGGGGTCCAATCTGGTGTTGGCAGCGGACCAGTTGATACAGATGGCAAACGATAACGGCGGGCGCGATAATGTGTCGGTGGTTCTGGTTAAGGTGCAGGGTGATTATTCTGTGCCAGACAACTGGTGGCAAAAGCTGCTGGCCTGGCTCAAGTGAAATAGGGAAGGCAACATGGCAAAACTGATCCTTTCAATGGACGGGCTGGTGCTCAAGGAAATACCGCTTACCAAGGAGCGACTGACCATTGGGCGCAAACCGCACAACGATATTCAAATTGACAATCTGGCAATATCCGGAGAGCACGCGGCAATAGTCACCATCCTCAATGACTCATTTCTTGAGGATATGAACAGCACCAATGGCACGCTGGTCAATGGTCAGGCAATCAAGAAGCATTTTTTGCGCAATCTGGATGTGGTTGAGTTGGGAAAATACAAACTCAAATACATGAGCGATGTTCCGGCTAGTGGAAATACGCAGGCAGATTTCGAAAAAACAATGATCCTGCGCCCCGGTGTAAACCGTGCCCCCGATTTGAAGCGCAGCTTTACCGATACCCAGGCCGGCCTGCCGAAACCGCCGGCGGCAGCTGTTTCAACACCTGCCGCGCCTTCTGCTGCCATCCAGCTACTCAATGGTGGTAATGCCGGCAAAGAACTCGAGCTGACCAAGACGCTGACAACTTTAGGCAAGCCCGGGATGCAGGTGGCGGTGATTGCCAAGCGGCCGCATGGTTTTTTCATCACTCACGTTGAGGGCACCCAGTTTCCTATTGTCAACGGGGAGTCGCTCGATGCTCAGGCGCATCCACTCAAGGATCACGATGTGATCGAGATTGCCGGCATAAAAATGGAATTTTTCCTCAAGGCCTAAGGGCCTTCGGGTGCTGGCGCCGTGAAAAAGCACCTCGCTCGCTTCCTGCTTGGCGCCCTCTGCGTTATTGCCTTTCTCGGGCACGCTGGTCATGTCTGGGAAATTCCCCCGGTCTCGGTCCTTGACGCCTACCTGTACGATGCAAGGCTACGGGTAACCATGCCCAACACGGTTGACGACCGGGTTGTGGTGGTTGATCTCGACGAAAAAAGTCTGGCCGAAGTAGGGCGCTGGCCCTGGAGCCGAAACACGCTGGCCGAATTGGTCAGGCGTCTGGTGGATGATTACAAGGTTGCTATCGTTGGTTTTGACGTGGTCTTTGCCGAGCCGGATGAAAGTTCCGGTCTGCGTGTTCTTGAAGATATTGGTCGCCAGCAATTACGCGGTGACCCCGGATATCAGCGTGCCTTGCAGGGGCTGCGCACTAGCCTGAACTACGATCAGCTGTTTGCTGATACCTTGCGCGGTCGACCTGTGGTGCTTGGTTATTATTTTTCCAGTCTCGCCAATGCCGAGAAGAGCGGCATGCTGCCGCCGCCAGTTTTTGCTCCGGGGAGTTTTCAGGGACGGCCGCTGCAGATCGTCTCATGGCGGGGGTTCGGCGCCAATCTACAGCCGCTTCAGGAGGCCGCTGCAGGTGCCGGGCACTTCAATCCGCTGGTTGATTTTGATGGCAATTCACGTCGAGTACCGATGGTTGTTGAGCATGGGGGGGCTTACTATGAGGCACTCTCGCTCGCTGTTGTACGCACTTTGCTGGGTCATGCCAAATTGCAGCCAGGCTATCCTGATAAAGATGGCGGTATGGAGTGGCTGGAAGTGATTGGTGCTGACAAAACGATCAGGGTGCCAGTCGATGATTCGGTTGCGGCACTCATTCCTTATCGCGGACACGAGCGTAGCTTCCCATATTTGTCAGCAGTCGATGTCTTGAAGGGGCGTGTTGACGCCGCGCAACTTGCTGGGCGGATAGTGCTGGTTGGTACGACGGCCCCGGGCCTCATGGATTTGCGTTCGACGCCGGTCGGAGCAACCTATCCTGGCGTAGAGGTTCATGCCAACCTGATTGCCGGGATTCTCGACGGGAAAATCAAGGAAAAACCGGGCTACGTCTTGGGCATTGAGGTGCTCCAGATATTACTGCTTGGTGGCTTGCTGGCCATGTTGCTGCCGCTGCTTTCACCGGTTAATTCTTCTCTGTTGACGGCAGCCGCCTTGCTCTTAACTGTGGCGCTGAATCTTACGCTGTGGTCTTCCGCCAATCTGGTTCTGCCTTTGGCTTCAGGTGTGTTGCTAACCTTGTTATTGTTCGCTGTGAACATGTCCTGGGGGTATTTCGTTGAGTCGCGCAGCAAGCGGCAATTCACCGAACTGTTCGGCCAATACGTGCCACCAGAGTTGGTCGACGAAATGGCGCGTGATCCTGAGGCCTACAGCATGGATGGGCGCAATGCAGAGCTGACGGTATTGTTCTCGGATGTTCGTGGATTTACGAATATTTCCGAAGGCCTAGAGCCGCAGGAATTGACGCAATTGATGAATGATTACCTCGGCGCGATGACTGAGGTCATACGCAAAAATCGTGGCACCCTCGATAAATACATGGGTGATGCAATCATGGCCTTTTGGGGCGCGCCAGTGGCCGATCCGGAAAATGCACGTCATGCCGTGTTGACCGCACTTGCCATGCAAAGTGAGCTGAAGAAACTGGCCGAACCCTTTCGCAAACGTGGCTGGCCGGAACTGCATATAGGTGTTGGCGTCAATACCGGGATGATGACGGTTGGTGACATGGGGTCGCCAGTGCGCAAGGCGTATACCGTAATGGGTGATGCGGTAAACCTCGGATCGCGCCTGGAAAGTATCACCAAGCAGTATGGAGTCGGGATTATTGTTGGTCCACAAACCCGCGAACGCCTGGATAACATGGTTTTCCGCGAACTGGACAAGGTACGGGTCAAAGGCAAGGATGAGCCTGTAGCAATCTATGAGCCGTTGGGTCTCGTCGGCGAAGTGCCGGTTGAGGCAATGAGCCAGCTCAAGCTATGGCAGCATGCCTTGCGCCTGTACCGTGCGCAAGAATGGGAGCAGGCGGAATTGCAGTTGTACAATCTGACGCGACAGGCCCCTGAGTGCAGGCTTTATCAACTCTACCTGGAACGGGTCGTTCGCTGGCGCAAGGAGGCGCCAGGGGCGGACTGGGATGGCGTGACTACCTTCGAGACCAAGTAACAATGAAATTGAGAATCCTCGGCTGTAGCGGCGGTATCGGTGGGCGGCATTTGCGCACCACCTCGATGCTGCTTGACCACGATATTCTTATCGATGCGGGTACTGGGGTAACCGATCTCTCAATTGCCGAACTGGCGGTGATCGATCACGTGTTCATTACCCATACCCATCTTGATCACATTGCCGCCTTGCCACTCATGCTTGACACCGTGGCTGATCGGCGCAGCAAGCCGCTGACGGTTTACGGTACTGCGGCGGTTATCACCATTCTTCGTAACCATATTTTCAACTGGGCAATCTGGCCGGATTTCTCCGAAGTACCTAGCCCTGAAAAGCCCTTCATGCGTTATCAGACGATTGCTCTACAGGAGCCAGTAAGCATCGGCGGGCGCACGATAACGGCGCTGCCGGTTGAGCATACGGTGCCGGCGGTGGGCTATCGTATTGACTCCGGGGCCGGGAGCCTGGTGTTCTCGGGAGATACCGGCTGTTGCGACGCATTTTGGCGGGCGGTCAATCGTATCCCCAATCTGTGCCATCTGATCATCGAGTGCGCCTTCTCCAATCGTGAAGAGCGCCTGGCAGTACTTTCAAAACACTTATGTCCCAACATGCTGGCCTCTGAACTGCAGAAACTTGAGCGTAACTGCGATATCCACATCACTCATCTAAAGCCAGGGCAGATCGAGTTGACCATGGAGGAAATCGAAAGCTGTCTTGGTGAATTCAAACCCAAAATGCTGCAAAACAATCAGGTTTTCGAGTTCTGATATGACCGTCAAAGAAAATATCTTTAGCCGCCTTGAGCCTGTGCGCGGGCTATCCGAATTACGCCTGATCGAACTTGCCGATTTGTGCCGCCCCGAAAAATTTCCGATTGGTGCTGATCCGTTGCGGTCGACCTGCCCAAATGGCCAGTTTTTTTATCTGATAAAAGGTGAGTTGAGCACAGTGCTGACCGATGGTAGCCGTCGAGTCATGGTCGGCGGATGCGACATGGCCAATTGGCCTATCGGTTACAAAACCGTACTGCCGGTCAGTAGCAAGGCAATTACCGAAATCGAAATTGTCCGCGTTGATTTTGACCTGCTCGACATCATGATGACTTGGGATGAACTCGCCTCAGCGGCGCGTAAACCACCGGCGAGCCCTGATGAAGCTGCCAACTGGAGCACCATGACCGGTGCTTTCAACGCCCAGGCCTTGACCTCGGGCTGTCTCGCTCAATTGCCGCCGGCTCACATCAACGAACTGTTGCAGCGTTTCGAGCGGATCAAGGTCAAGCGTGGCCA
>CAXYZX010000096.1:0-10029 GCA_964293845.1 uncultured Dechloromonas sp. | reverse complement strand
AACGCCCGTCACGTCGGAAAAAACTGCTTTCAATCCCGTGCTGCCGGAAGCGCGCCCCCGCAAAGTCGCCGAGCACGCCGGTTTCGGTGGCCACCTGCATGGCCAGCGCATGATGCGAACCCTGCCAGGCAGCATATTCTGCCTCATGACAGCCCTTGCAGACTGGTGCGCCGACGTAAGTAGCGGGCGCTACCACGGGGCCGACAGCGGCTACCGGGTTGGCGGCCGGCGCCGATATTTGCCACAGACCGACAACGACCGCCAAGGTAACCGTAAGCAGCAATAAGGCCGGTAGCAGCCATACCCGACGCCATCCAGCCGCGGTGGGCTGGACTAGCTGGGCTGAAGTTACGAGGGGGGAGCCGTGCCGACTTTTTTTGGCCATCGTTGGCTAGCTTTTTGATGCCTGAATTGTAAAGTGGAGGCAAAACTTTGCCCCCCACACGTCGACCTTACTCCCGCTCAGTGGGAACCCACGCGCAATTCGGCAAAGCGCTTAGCGATCAACAGCGACCACTTATCGAAGGCATTTTTCGCATACGTCCATGACTGGAAGGAGTTGAGGTAGCCACTCGCCCAGGTCTGGGCAGCGCCGACCGAGCTGGCATTGACGTCGGCCGCGTATTTTCGGCCGATCTGCGTATCGCGGCACTCAGCGATGACCTTGGCCGTCCCACCGTCGAGGAACTGCATCTCGACGCCGGTTTCACCGAGGTAGGGTGTTGACCCGGCCGGCCGGCCGCTCGCCACGCCGGAGCCAGCCTCGACGACGAAGCCGTAAGGCGTCAGCGTACCGGCGCTACTGCGCAATACCGAGGTTGGTATGAGGTCGGTCAGCGCGATGCGGATGACTACGACACCCGGCCCCGCCTTGTCGGCCAACTGCATTTGTTGCTGCAGGGCACCGCTCAGCGAACCATGGAAGTAATCTGTCAGAACCTTGAGGTCGCTTGGATCTATCGGTGCAGGCGTCTCATCATTGCTCGACGATGCGATGGAAACCATGATATTGGAAACCATTACCTTGTGGAACTGCCGAGCATCGACGTTAGTATCCCGCCAGCACTCGATGCCATCAACTGCAGGATTCGGTTTCAGACGAGCATAGTCACTGAGGAAGCCACTTTTCGTTAGCCTTGCACTGTCTGTCGCAGTCACGCTAGTGCCGCTGCCCATGACCGTGCCGTAGGTATCATTGTATGTCTGGCAACCCGCGAGCAAGCTCAGCCCGGCAAGAACGGCAAGAACGCCCTGCCTACTCCGGCCTGGAGCGGCAATGATTCTGCATTTGTTCATTGATGTTTCCCCTATTTAACTGCTTTGCTTTGTGTGACAACGAATGCTGGGCTAGAAAATTTTCTTGAAGATCCATTTCAACAGATCGAGAAAGGGAATCAGCGTCAGGACCACGGGAATCAGCGGAATGGCCGCTGCAATCAGCACTTCCTTGACGGTACTGGCGCTGACCGGCACGACGCCCTGCTGGCGAACCGACTGAAGGAGGGAATTAAGGTTCGATGCCAGTGACAGGTCCGGCGCAGTGGCGCGACGGGCATCGTCATCGTGATTCGCTTCGCTGGCAAGTCGCTCGCCCAGGGCAAGGTGGTGTCGGGTTGCGTAGCGGCCGAATTCGAGCATGGCCTTTTCCTGTGCGTCCGACAGCGGCCCGACAAAGACCAGAAGCGGTCCGATAAGCCAGGCGAGGCAAATAACCAGCCAGCCGGCCATGGTGAGCCACACGGTATTCGGGTCATGGGCGTTGTAGGCCAGTTCCTTCAGCATTCCCGAGGAAAGAACACAACCGATTGCAAAAGCAAAACCGGTGAAGATCGACGGGAAGATCGTTAGAAACCCGAGTCCGGCCGCGCGATCGGGGTTGTGGGACATCAGCCGCAGCGGGAGTCGCGAAATGGCATACAACAGATTGCTCAGAACAAGAAGTCGCCACAACCAGCGCAAGGCAAGAAACAGGAAAAGCGTACTGCTGACCATGAGTTCGTATCGGCCAGCCCAAGTGAGTGATACTTCGCTGCCCTGCAAGCTACCCTGCCAATTCATGCCGGCGATGGAAATCGCGTAGTCGGATACCGTCGTCGTCCAGGCAAAGGCGAGTATCAGAATCGAGGCCTCGGCAAGCCAGGACGAGCTGCGTCGATCAGCCTTGACGAGGGCTTCCTGATAAGACTGCAAGCCATTGTCGGCGACTAGCTTCGCCCGCGAGAAATTGTCGACGAGCAGGGTTAGGCGCACATTGGCGTGACGCTCGGTATAAACCATGACAGCAATGGCGATGCAGTAGCGCGCATACGTTGTCCAGTCGAGAAAGAACCCCCAACTCGCCTCGCGATTACCAACCAGAGCCTGTGCCACGGTCAGCAGAGCGAGCGGTAGCCAAGCCAGCATGACGAGCAGAATGACCGCCCGCAGGCGGGGAAGCTGATCCTCACCGATCAGCCTCAAATAGCCGAGAATTCGGTGAAAGGGGCCGCCCTTGATGATCGAAAAGCCGCCAACCGCCAACCCGGCTTCACTTTTCACGGGCGCCAACCTCAACTCCGGACAAACATCAATCAGCCGGGCGCCTATCGAACGACACGCCGGTTACCAATGGCGCCCGGTTGATTGATGCCAGGATCACGGCCAACTGCTGGTACGCCAACATTGCCGGCCGCACCAGGCTGATTTATGCCCGGGTCGCGGTGAACATTGCCGACGGCACCCGGCTGGTTAATACCAGGGTCGAATCCTGCTGCTGGCACACCGACGTTACCAGCCCGACCTGGCTGGTTGAACCCTGGATCACGATCAGGCCCAATGGGGCCGGCATTGCCGGCAACGCCGGGCTGATTGACACCGCGGTCACGGGCAATCGCCGACATCGGAAGGGAAATTATGGTAATGGCAACAATCAAACCCATCCATGCCCCGGATGACTGCTTCAAGCGCTTGCATTGCATGGCGTCCACCCTCTGTGTTGCCCGAAAACCATCGCAGTAGCGCCATGGCGGCCGGGCCGGTTAATACAGCAGACACCCTCGATTGAAGAGGGCACGCTCAGAACCTGAAATTCAACCCCAGGCCCAAGCCACCAAAACTGAGGTTGTCGATCAGCTTCTTGTCGCCATCCTGGCTGTAATAGAGGTAGCGGTAATCGAGCACAACGTCGCCCCACTTGAAGGCGTAGCCCATGCCAGCGGTCCCCTGCCAAGTGAAAACGGACGATCCGGCACCGACATCAAGGTAGTAGTTGGCGAACCAGGGGCTGTTACCCAGCACGAAGCGGCCTTGTGTACCAATCAGGGCAGCCCAGATGTCATCCCTCTGGCTGACACTACCCGAACGGGAAAAGGTCGCCGTCTGGCCGCTATGCGTTCCGGTCACTGTCGCGCCCAACTGCCAGTTGGTCGTTGCTTCCAGCCCGAGATAGCGAAAGCCGGCGATCACGTCGACATTGACCTTGGGCGTCTGCACGACCGAATAGCCGCCGGCCAGCGTCCAGATCATGCCCTTGAGGTCGACATCGACATCACCGCTGATTGACGAGGTTGAGACATTGACCCGCCCCGGTCCGGGATTGAGATCAACACTGCTCACCTTGCCCTTGTCCGTCCCCATATTAAGGTAAATGAAGTCAGTGGCGATCACCCAACGATCCTTGCGTGCCGATCCGGCGATCATTGCGGCCATTTCCAGGGCATCAAGCACCTTGTCGGCATCGATGCTGACACTCGGGCTACCGCCGCCCTGGGCTGGTGGTCCGTAATTGAGCTGGCCATCGACACTGGGCAGCCAGAGATAGGGCATCACCGAGAATTTCCAGCCACCATCTGCCGTTTGTGCCAAGGCCATATTCGGCGCTGAGACAAGGCAGAGGCCGGCCAGTGCGGCTGTAGAAAGTGTTTTTTTCATATTCATATTCATATCGTCCTGATCAAATACCTTACGGCTGTGCCACCACATAAACCACATTGTTACCCTGGAAACCTGCCCGGTAGTACACGCCATTGCAATAGCTGTAACTCACGCCATTGACGGTGGCCGGGCCACATCCCCCAGGTAAAGCCGTGACGACCGTACCCACCGGCACCGCAGGGGCCGGCGTTGCTGGCTTTGCTGGCGGCGGGCTGGCATAGGCTGCCGACGAAGCAGCAGTTGTGGCAACCGCTGCAGTTCCAGCCACTGCAACCGTTCGCCGCGTGGTCCTTCGCGCCACGCCGGCGACACTGACCGGGGTCAGCGGTGCCCCGACGATGGCATGGGCAGAACGACCGATACCCGGGCGCGATGCACCATCAAGCGGCACATCGATCCCCCACAAGACGAGGCCAATAGTGAGCAGCGTGCTGACTCTGAATGATGTTTTCATTTCCGGCCCTCCGCCGTTGATTTGCGTGAAAGCGCCGGCGCAGCGGCCGGGGCAATGAAATCAAGCTGGACTGCGTCCTTCGGCGGGACAAACTTGAAGCGCTCGGCCGCCAGTTTCGGCGCCATGTTCCAGTCGCTGGTCGTAACCGTGTATTGCGGTGCCCCGGTTGTCCATTTAGAGGTGATGACCATCTTGCGCGGCAACGGGCGGGCGCCGTCCTCAATCCATATCTGCCAATCTGTCTGCGTACCGCGGAACGCCAAGTGATGGCAACGTACTCCACCAACCGTGCCAGCGCCGACATACATGCCGGAGATAACATCTTCCATCAGAATGTCGTAAGCATTTGCATACAGCAGGTCACCCGCCGGGGCAACGATGTCTAGCGATTCCCGGGCGAAATCGAGCGCGCCCTCCAGCGTCGGCGGTGCCGCAACGGTGGCGTAATACGGATTGCCATCGTTCTGGCTGGAGACGCTGAGTTTCTGACCGTCATAGACGAAGGCCTGCTGCTCAAGATCGCCGACCCGCGCAGCCTGCATCTTGTTCGGCCGCGCCACGGCAACTTCGCTCGCCGAATCGAACTGCAGCTTCTGGCCCGAGACCAGAACCACCTCGACGGTATTGGTTGCCTTGAGCGTAAAATTTTTCTGCTGTGCCAGATGGTCGGTCATCTGACGCAGTACAGCCCGAGCCTTGGCATCGCTGGGGTCGGCCGCACTATCGGCGAATACGCTGCCCGGTGCACCAATCGCGAAAAGCAGCGAAAGCACAACTGCCTCTCGCCTGATGAATCGTAATGCTAGTTTCATGCTATTCCCTTCGAATGTCAGGCAGAGCGACGAACCTTCCCCGCTCTTGCCGGCGAGCCACCCGGCATAGCCGGGCGGCACCTGGATGGATTACTTGACGTTAACCGTCAGCTTGGGAATGCGCCCGTTGAAGCGGGATTTTGCTTCGGAACCGATGGCCTCGACCACCGGCGTGCCGAGGTCAATGCCGACATCGGCTGTCTCGTCGGCGGAGAACAGACCGAACTGGGTTGCCGGGATACGGCCCTCGGCGAGCTTCTCGTCATTGACGAAAATCGTGCCGACGCCGCCCTTGCCCGGGCCGCCGCCATCATAGACAAACTCGAAGCGCAGGGTTGCTTTGCCCGGCGCCAGTGGCTTGCTGGACGTGATCGAGGTGCGTTTCAAACCGAGAAAGTTGTAGTCGTAGGCCGGCACCCCATCCTTGACGTAGAGCGACCAGCCACCGAAACGGCCACCCTGGGCGATGATCGTGCCATTCGCCTGGCCCTGCGGCACCTCGATTTCAGCAGTAATGGTCTTGGACTTGTTTTTCACGTTGATGAAAACCGCTTCCATCATGCCGGTCATGCCTTCGGCCAGGGTAAGCGAAGTGCGCGCGCCCATCAGGTCCGGACGACCAACCAGCGCGCCGTTCATGCGCTCGTAGAAGCGGTCGTCGAGCGGCAGCACGTGGTACTTCTCGGCCTCCTTCATGAAGAGGGCCTGCAACTCGGCGAGCTTCTTCGGATTCTTTGCCGCCAGATCGTCGGCCAGGCTGAAGTCGGAGCGGACCTCGAACAGCTCCCAGACATCTTCCTGCAACACGTGGCGCGGCTTGACCTCCCAAGGCGCCTTGTGGATCGTGCGGGCAAACCAGCCGTCGTGGTAGATCGCCCGGTTGCCGGCGATCTCGAAATACTGCGTGGTATGGCGTTCCTTGGCTTTTCCGTCAGCGAAGGAATAAAGCAGGCTGGTGCCTTCCATCGGAATCTGTTTGGTGCCGTTGACCACCTTCGGTTCGGGCAGCCCGGCGGCCTGCAGGATGGTCGGCGCGACGTCGATAACATGACCGAACTGGCTGCGGATCTCGTTCTTCGCCTTGATGCCCTTGGGCCACGACACCACCATGCCATTGCGCGTGCCGCCGAAGTCGGAAGGTACCTGTTTCATCCAGCCGAACGGCGAATTGAGCGCGACCGACCAGCCGGCGGCCATGTGCGGATAGGTATCGGCGTCACCCCACTTGTCGACGAGCTTGAGCATGTCCTCGACCTTCTCGGTCACACCGTTGAAGTAGGTGTATTCGTTGAACATGCCGTTCGCACCGCCCTCGCCGCTCGTGCCGTTGTCGCCGGCGACATAGAAGACGAGGGTGTTGTCTGCCTCGCCGACATCCGCAAAGGCCTTGAGCATGCGGCCGATCTCGTGGTCGGTGTAATCGGCGAAGGCGGCATAAACCTCGGCCTGGCGGGCGAACAGGCGCTTTTCGTCAGCCGAGAGTTTGTCCCAGTCCTTGATCGCGGCCGGCTTCTGCGCCAGCTTGGTGCCCGGCGGCACGATGCCCTGCTTGATCTGGCGGGCCAGCGTTTCATCACGCAGCTTGTCCCAACCCTGATCGAACTTGCCCTTCCATTTGGCGATCCATTCCTTCGGCACGTGGTGCGGCGCATGCGTCGCCCCCGGTGCGAAATAGACGAAGGAGGGTTTATCCGGCGTCAGGGCTTTCTGGTACTTGATCCAGGCCACCGCCTGATCCGTCATATCCTTCATGAAATGGTAGTTCGGATCGTTCGGGAGTTCGACCTGATGCGTGCCGTCATAAAGGAAAGGTGCCCACTGGTTGGTCTCGCCGCCAATAAAGCCGTAGAACTTGTCGAAGCCCTGGCGCGTCGGCCAGCGGTCGAAGGGGCCGGATACGCTGGCTTCCCAGGCAGCCGTCTCATGCCACTTGCCGAACGCTGCCGTGCCATAGCCGTTGAGGCGCAGCATCTCGGCCAGCGGGGCCGTGGCGTTGGGAATCTGCCCGGTAGCACCCGGCATGCCGGTGGCCAGTTCGGTGATGAAACCCATGTTCACCGTGTGATGATTGCGCCCGGACTTCAGCGCGGCACGCGTCGGCGAACACAGTGCCGTGGTGTGAAAGTTGTTGTAACGCAGGCCGTTCTGGGCCAGGTTTTCGAGGGTCGGCATCGGCACCGGGCCACCAAACGTGGACGGCACACCAAAACCCAGGTCATCGATCAATACGATAACGACATTGGGCGCACCCGTTGGTGCCTTAACCTCGAAGCGGGGCGGCGCCTTGACATTGCGTACATCGAGTTCCTTCGACAACGGCCGTTGGGGTTCTGCAATTGGCAGAATACTGCGGTCAAGGGCTGGTGTGGCGGCAAGTGCTGGCACAATCGCCCCCAGCACCATGCTGGCCAGGCCGACTGTCACGATTCGAGCTAGCATGCGCATCGGATTCTCCTTTTTGGGACTTTTTCAGTTTGCCTGATACTCAAGCGAGTCTAGCGATTTTAATTGTTGAATTCCGATATATCATAAAACGCACGCAACAATTTCATGACATTTTGAGACAACTGTGAAACGCAGCGCACACCACACACCACCGCAGGCAGGGATGATTCGTATGGCACCGCTGGGCGCCATCCCCGCGTTGCTGCGCGAACTCGGTGTTGCCCCCGAACCACTGCTGCGCGCTCACGGCATCGATGATCTGGAGGCCTTCAAAGACCCGGAAGCGACCATGCCCTTCGCCATGGCCGGCCGGCTGCTGAAAACCTGTGCCGAACGAACGCTCTGCCCCTATTTCGGCCTGCTGGTGGGCCAGTGGGCCGATACCGGCGCCTTGGGCTCGGTCGGCCTCCTGCTGCGCAACGCACCCGACGTAATCACCGCCCTCAACGAGCTGGTCGTCAACCTGGACCTGCATGATCGCGGCGCCACCTGCTTCCTCGAAATTTCCGGCAACGACGCCATCCTCGGCTACGAGGTTTATGTGCATGGCGTCGCGGGAATCGACCAGGTCAGCGACTGCGCCATGGCCGTCGGCTGGAACATCATGCGAACACTGTGCGGACCGGCCTGGCTGCCGAGCGAAGTCCGCCTACGACATGACCACCCGCTGGAGATCGAGCCCTATCGCCGCTTTTTCAACGCGCCCCTGAAATTCAACGCCGAGCATTCCAGCCTGGTCTTTCCCGCAAGCTGGCTGGCGCAGCCGACCCAACTCGCCGACCCGAATCTGCGCCAGGATTTTCTGTCGCGCATTCAGGATATGCGCACCTATGCCGATCAAAGCTTTCGCGAGCAGGCCTACAAGATGCTGGTCATGCTGCTTGGCCAGCAACGCTGCACACGCGAGCAACTGGCGGAACAGTTCGCGATGCATTCGCGTACCCTGACCCGACGCCTCAAGGATGCCGGCACCAGTTTCCGCGAACTGCACGGCGAAGCCTGTCACGAAATGGCGCGCCAGTTGCTGCGCGACACGCGGCGTAACCTGCCGTCAATTGCCGAATTGCTTGGCTATTCCGATGAAACCGCCTTCAATCGCGCCTTCTCCAAATGGGAAGGCATGTCGCCTGCCAAATGGCGCAAGCAGACGCAAACATGATTTCTGAAGCGGAAGGCGAGGGCTAACTCCGGCGCGATCACTGGCCTTACCCTAGAGTTTCAGCAACTTCAAAGGAGTCGTCAGTGAGCTGGTACCCAAAGCCGCTACTGGCTGTTGAAGCTCAGATTGCTTGACTGAGATAGCTTCTGGAAAACAGCAATCCGCCGGATGGCTGATTTGCGGGATCATCGAGTGATGACAGGTGGGCCGATAAGGTGAGTCTGTACTGCACCAGTAAGTGCTATTTTGACTTCGATGCACTGCACTAAACTACTCTTTGGTGCCTTGGGCGAGACTCGAACTCGCACAGCTTTCGCCACTACCCCCTCAAGATAGCGTGTCTACCAATTTCACCACCAAGGCTGCGGCATCCGGGGATGCTTACGTGCTTCGTACGTTGACGAAGGGGCGCGATTCTAGCGGGGAATTGCCGCTCTGTTAAGCCCCTTTTTAATGAAAAAAGGCGTAGCCGATCAGGATGGCGCCGACCAGTCCGACGGCGTCAGCGATCAGGCCACAGGCCAGGGCGTAGCGGGTTTTGGTGATGTTCACGCTGCCGAAATAGACGGCCAAGACGTAAAAGGTGGTTTCGGTCGAACCCTGAATGATGGCGGCCAGTTTGCCCTGGAAGGAATCGACGCCGTAGGTGGTCATGACGTCCACCATGAGGCCGCGGGCGCCGCTGCCGCTTAACGTTTTCATGAGGCCGACGGGCAGGGCAGGAACGAAATCGTCGTTGAGCCCGAAGGCCAGCACGACGCTGCGGATGCCGGCGATAACGTAATCCATACAGCCGGTGGTGCGAAAGACGGAGATGGCGACGAGCATGGCGATCAGGTAGGGAATGATCTGGACGGCGACGCCAAAACCCTCCTTGGCGCCATCGACGAAGCTTTCGTAGACGTCGATGCCGCGCCACGCGGCGACGGCGACGAAGAGCACGATGATCGAAACGATCAGTCCGCTGCCGAGCAGGCCAATCATCTGCGCCATCTGCTCGGGCGGCATGCCGGCCAGCCAGAAATACAGCCCTGCCATCAGTACCGCGAAGCCGCCAAAGAAGACCAGCACCGGCTTGCAAAACAGGTTGATGCGCTGCCAGATGGCGACGGCGATCAGCCCGGCGCAGAAGGAGACGAAGGTGCCGAGCAGCGTCGGCAAAAAGATGTCGGCGGCGTTGAAGCCGACAAGACCCTGCTTGAGCGCGATGCTCTGGCGGATGGCGATGACCGTGGTCGGGATCAGCG
>CAXYZX010000095.1:0-10062 GCA_964293845.1 uncultured Dechloromonas sp. | reverse complement strand
CTGGCCGGCACCGCCTGGTCAGCCGGGCAACACCTGCCGCCGGAAAAACGCGAAGCCGTGCGCCAGAAATCACAAGACGAGATCGAGAAAGCCATTACCCGGCTCGCCATCCTGGCCGAGCATGCACCGACCGTCGAGCGCCTCTGTCTGCTCGGGGCGGCCTACAAACGGCTGGCCTTGGTCGAAAACACCCCGGCCGCGCGCTGCAATGCGCTGGTCAATATGGCACAGCATTACCGCGCCGCCTATGTCCGGCGTCCGGAGGCCTATGCGTTCACCAACTGGGCAGCGGCGGCGCTCTTGATCCGCCGCTTGTTCCCGGCGCAGGCCAGTAATGAGGAACCGCTCGATGGCCTGAACAATCTGAGCCGTGATGCCGCGCGCTTGCGCAAAACGCTGGATGAACGCTGCCGCCTCGACCCCAGTTTTTGGGACAGCGCCAGCCTCGCCGACCTTGAGTTGTTGCTGGCGATGGCCGCCAGCGGCCCCGATGCCCCGCACAGCAAGAGACGCCAGGAGACATCTCCGCTGGCCGTGCAAATGGCCTATCAGCAGGCCATCCTGCGTGGTGCCAGCGCCCGCGAACGCGCTTCGGTCAGCGAGCATCTCGACTTCCTGCGCGCCCTGCAAGCGGATGACGACCCGCTCAACGCAACGCTGGACCGGATCAAGGAGTATCTCGCATGAGCCCCCGACCCTCACCACCCAAAGCGCGCGCTCAGGTAGCCCCAGTAGCAACTGTTGCGGTCGACCTCTCAAAAACGCCGATTTTTCAGATCAGCCTGAGCGAACTAACATCCGATACGCGCATCGCGCCGAACTTTCTGCTCCATGAGCTGACTCGCTCCGAGCTTGCCGACCGGCGCGGCATCGACAACAACTTCCCCAGCGACCGCGAGTTACGCGCCGCCATTCATTTGGCACGCGAAGTATTGCAGCCGATTCGCAAAGAGCTCGGGCCGTACACGCCGAACAGCGTTTTTCGCGGCCATGGGCTGGAACGGGCGCTCAAGAACAAGCCGGCAACTTGGATCAGCACCAGTCAACATGCGCGCGGCGAGGCCTGCGATATCGAAATCGTCGGCATGAGTACCCTGGCGCTGGCCAACTGGGCGAAGGACAACTTGAAAGATTTCGACCAGATCATCTGCGAGTGCTTTGACCCCTTGAAAGGACCCAACTCGGGCTGGGTGCACATATCGCTGAAAGCACCGGACAGCGGCCCCAACCGCAAGCAGTTGCTGAGTTACATCCGCGACCCGCACAGTGGCCGCATGATTTACGTTCCCGAACTGCGTGCTGACGCCGGATAAAGCACCATGCTAACCGGCAAGCTGGCCACCCTCGTCATCCTCGCTACCGTACTGGCGGTGGTGGGTGCGTGGGGCGTTGCCCGCCACTATCGGGCCGCCATGCAACGCCTGATGAGCGCGCCGCCCGCAGACTCACCGCTCATGCCGCCGCAGGCTCCCGCCCCGGTCGCTCTGCCGGTTGCCAGCATCACGCTGGATGACAACCGGCGCGCCTACCGACGTTTGATCACGCTCTTTGCCAGCATCTCGCTGCTCATGTCGCTCACCCATGCGCTGACCTTGGAACAATTGAGCGGCAGCACACGAATCAACTGGGAAACGGTCGCCATCCTGACCCTTGTCATGGCCTGGCCGATCGTGCTGGTCCTTGGCGTGATTGAGCGCTGGTCGCGGCGCCGCGTTGCCCTGCTGCTCGCCGCCTGGTTCGTCGGCGCCGTGCTGCTGATTGCCTGGCGCACCAGCGAAGCCGTCGCACTCAGCGGTATCGTGGCCTGGATGTCGTTTGCCATCGGCATTCCCCTGCTCCTCGTCTCTGCGGTCTGCCTCGGCAACGCGACGCGCGCCATTGCCCCCTGGTTGCTACCCCTCTTCGTGCTGCTGGCGGGTGCCGCTCAACTTGGCCTCGACGCCCTCTCGGCGATGATCGACTCGGGGACGGGTGGCGGTGCCCTGCGCTTTGCTGCGGAAGCCTTCGGCCACTGGGCGGTAATCCTGTTTTTTGCGCTGGCCCCCATGCTGTTCGCCTGGTGGCCGGCCAAACAGCTCGGCCACTGGCTGGCGACGGCCTATGCCAAGCAGCGTTTTTCGGAGCTGTTTTATCTGTTTACCGCCGTCTGGGTATTGTCGCTGATCACCCCGGCCTTGGGCGCCGCCTCCGAATCCTGGCGTGGCGCCTTGGCCACATTTTTCCTGCCCCTGGCCTGGATTCCCTTTAGCTATCCGCTGTTGCGCGCCGTGGCTCCCGTTGTCCCACGGCAAAAGCGAGCGCCCACCCTGCTCGTCTTGCGTGTCTTTCAGAAAGACGCCAGTGTCCAGAACCTGTTCGACCGCGTTATCGAGCGTTGGCGACTGACCGGCAATACCGTGCTGATTGCCGGCACCGATCTCACGGAGCGCACCATCGATGCCGAAGACATCTTCACTTTCATCGACGGTCGCCTGGCCGAACGCTTCATCTATCACCCGGACGAAATTGAGGCCAAGTTAAGTCAATTCGAGCTTGAGCCGGATATCGAGGGACGCTACCGGGTCAACGAATGTTATTGCCATGATTCGACCTGGCAGCAGGCGCTCGACCGCCTGATCCTGATCAGCGATGTGGTGCTGATGGACCTGCGTGGCTTCCGCAAGAAAAACAAGGGCTGCCTCTACGAACTCGGCGTTCTCGCCGCCGCCCCTGCAATCGGGCGCGTTGTCATCCTCGCCAACCCCGGCGGTGACCGCGACAAGGCCGAAGCGGCAGCCGCCGCCGCACCAGACGGGCGCTTTATCTGGATCGACATTGAGCCCAACGAGACCATAGCGCCAGAACAGGTTCTTGCCGCCCTGCTCGACAGCAAGCCCTAGCTCGAATCAGCCAGATAAAAATTCAGCAGTTTTTTCTCGTCGACCGCAACAATCGGCAAATCGAAGGCAATTCGTCCCTGTTTCAGACCAATAACCCGATCTGCCAGCAAGGGCAGCAAAGCCGGGTTGTGGACCACGGAAATCAGCGTGGCGCCTGCGGCCGCCTTGACCAGCAATTGGCAAACCTCACTGGCAGCGGAGGGGTCGAGGGCGGCGGTTGGTTCATCGGCGAGAATCAGGCGCGGGCCTTGCAGCAACAGACGGGCAATGGCGACTTTCTGACGCTCGCCGCCGGAAAGCTTGTCGGCACGGGTTTCGGCACGCGCCAGCAAGCCTACCGACTGTAGCGCCGCCATGGCGCGGGTGACTTCATGGACGGGAAAACAGCGCGTCCAGCTACGCCAGCCAGTAACCCGGCCCAGACTACCGATCAGCACATTTTCCAGAGCGCTCAGACGGGCAACCAGATGCAAGCCTTGCAACACCTGCCCCACCTCTAGACGCAACGCGCGCAATGCGCCGGCGGCCAGCGGCTGGCCAAGCTCACGCCCAAGGACGGCAAGTTGCCCGTGCGTTGGGCGGGCAAAGCCGCTGAGCAGGCGTAACAGGGTCGATTTGCCGGCGCCGTTGTGCCCGACGATGGCAATCCGTTCGCCCTGCGCAATGTTCAGTTGCTCGACCTGCAGCAGCGGCCGGCCATCGGCGGCACAAAGCAGGGAGTTCACAGAAACGCAGGGGATAGGCGTCACAGCAACGCCTGACGGATACGACGACTGACCGCATCAAAGGACGAAACCATGACGATGATCACCAGCAACACAGTCGCCAGCCGGCCCCACTGGAACAAGGAAGTCGCTTCGGTAATCAGCAAGCCCAAACCACCGGCGCCAATCAGGCCGAGGATGGTGGAGTCGCGGATATTGAATTCCCAGACGTAAAGGTGGCTGGAGACAAACTGTGGCAGAACCGTTGGCCACACCGCATTGAAAAACACCTGCGCCGGCCCCGCCCCGACACTCTTGACGGCATCAATCGCCGCCATGTCTAGCCCTTCGATGGCTTCGGCGAAGAGCTTGCCGTAAGTCCCCATCGAATGCAGGCCGATGGCGAGGATGCCGGCCGTCGGCCCGAGGCCAACAATACCGACCAGAACCAGCCCAAAAACCAGCGTATGAATCGAACGGGCGACATCCAACAGACCCTTTGCCAACCAGGCCAGAGCTTTTGGTGCCGCCAGATTGCGCGCTGTCAAAACTGCCAGCGGCAAGGCGAGCAGCGCGCCGAGCAGGGAACCGAGGGTGGCGATGCGTATCGTCGTCCACGTCGCCCGTGCCAAACCGGCGAGGTAATCGGCCTCGACCTCCTGGCGATTTTCGACGCGCAGCACGGTGCCGTCGTCGCTGCGGTATTCAAGATGGGGATTGCCCAGCCAGACATCGATAAAACTCGGCCGGGCAAATTCCCCAGCCGTTTTCAGCAGGTTGCTCAGTGGATTGCGCCCCAGCGACAGCTCGTTTTCCTGCAGCAGCGTGCCGAAGCAGGCGGCAACCAGCAGCGCGTAGATCAGGGTCAGCCCAAAAAAACCGAGGCGGCCAGAGAACCGCTCAACGATGCGCCGGCTCAGCTTGCGGGGAGCACTCACTTGGCCTGCAGTTTCCCGGTGGCCAGGCCGGCATCACGAATCGGCTTGTAGAAGGTATTGTCGCGGCTGACGAAGCCGGTGTAATGCGCCGGCAGCAGCTTGGGCTGAGTCTTCAATGCCTCACCGATTTCGCTGAGCGCTGCCTGCAACTGGCCGATCATCGCCTTGTCACCAGCCAGCGCACTACTGACGGCAAAAGCGTCATTGGGCAACGGCGCCGAGGTCCAGATGATCTTTGACTGCTCGGCCTTGATCAGCCCCTGCTCGATCATCGCGTTGCGGTTGCGGTTGTAGTCGGCACCAGCATCGAGCACACCCTGCGTGACTTGCGTTTCGATCGCCTGATGCGAGGTATGGACCACCTTGCTGAAATATTTCTCCGGCGTAATGCCCTGCTGCATCAGGTAATGCAGCGGAATCAGGTAACCCGAGGTGGAGCCCTTGTCACCAAAGGCGAAAGTGCGGCCCTTGAGATCGGCCGGCGAGTTGATGCCGGACGCCGGGTGCGTCACCATGATCGCAAAATACTCGGGCTTGCCGTCATACAAAATGGTCGAGATGACTTGCGCCCCGGCCTGATGATTGGCCAGCACGTAGCCCCACGGCCCCATCAGGGCGAGATCGGTTTCGCCATTGGCCAGCGACTTGGCGAGGCCTTCCCAGCTATCCACCGTGCGCAACTCAACCGGCCGCTTGAGCTTGGCTGAAAGGTATTCCGCCAACGGACGGTAGGTGGCATCGTTCTTCTCGCGGTCGGGCTGAAAGAGGCCAACGCCGAGTTTGAGCGGCGGTTCGGCCGCACCAGCAACCGCCGCAAAAAGGCTCATCGCCAGGACGGCAAACAAGTGAGAAACAGTTTTCATAGGGGCTCCAGTTTTTCTAGTAGTCGAGGAATGGCGAAATTCCTTACAGGCCATATCGCCCACGCCCTGCCGGCCTTATTTTTCCAGCGTGCAAATAGCCGGCAGAAAGACTTCCGTCACACACAATACTTGCCGGCCCAGGTGATGCTCGGAGCGTCGCGCCCACAACTGGCGCGCTCCCGGTGCCCAAGGTGCCGCCAGACGATACAAGGCATGGCGCGCGTCGATCCGGAGGAATTCAAGCTTGCCGCGCTTGAAGCCGGGACAGGTAAATAACAGCGAACCCAGCGAACGACTTCCCAAACCCGCCAGCCAGCGGGTCAAACGACCATTGGTTGCGGTCGACAGCACAGAATGGGCAAAAATTACGGGCACACCATCGCATTCCAGCACGACCTCACGCCCATAAGCGAGTTGTTGCCGAGTCGCCTCGTCGGCAATCGGCTGCATCAAACCAGAGCGCAGCAGACGCACACGGAACTGCTGGCAGGCACGCTGACAACGGGCGGTGAGTGAATGCGGCTCACGCAGCCAGGAAACCAGCAGCGGGTCGGGCGCGCCGGAGCCGAGTTGGCGACGCCATTGCCGACGTCCCATTACTGCGGACGCGGGGCTTTGTCGATGCCGCCGAGCTTGGTACCGGGCTTGATGCCACGCTGGGCAAACCAGCCGATGTTCATCTCCAGCGCATAGCGCGCCGGGACCCGGGCACAATGGTTGTTTTCCGTCTGCGGCTGCATGTCTTCGATATTGATGATGCTGCCCCCTTCATCGAGAAAGGCGACAGAGAGCGGCAGGAAAGTATTGCGCATCCACATGCAGTGGGTGTTTTTCTCGGTAAACACAAAGAGCATGCCGCGCTGCGGTGGCATCGTCTTGCGGTTCATCAGGCCGGTCATGCGGTTCTGCTGATTGGCCGCAACTTCGGCCTCAATACGGTGAAAGCCGGCTGTCAATTCCATGACCGGCATCTGGGCCCATGTCGTGGCACCCCAGGCCGCCAAAGCGAGTGTAGCGAGAATGTTTTTCATCGTTCAGTAAGCCTTATTGCCAGGTTTGGTCTTGGACTTCTCAGCCTTGCTCTTGGTGCTCTTGGTGGCTTTGCCGCCCTCTTTCTTGGCTGTTGCCGTGGACTTTTTCGCCGGAGGGGCACTGTGCTTTTCTGCTGTTTGCCGTTTGACCCGGGGCGCCGAGTCCGTTGTGCTGATCACTTCCGCCGTCGGATCTTCTGCCGCACGCGGCGCTGCACCGCTGCTGGCCGCTCCACCCGCCAATGCCAGCGACAACAGTAACTGGATAATTTTCTTCATTCCATCTCTTTCACTTATTTGCTGACAAAACGGTCGAAACCGCCTTCAATCTGTTGCCACTCGCCTGGTTTCAAGTTGCTCACGGTTTGCGCACCAATCGCCGCCCGGATCAGGCGCAGCGTAGGATACCCGATGGCTGCCGTCATCCGCCGCACCTGCCGGTTTTTGCCCTCGGCGATCCTGATTTCCAGCCAGGCAGTCGGAATCGCAGCACGAAAGCGGATCGGTGGCTCACGCAACCAAAGGCCCGGTGGCTCATCAATCAGCCGCACTTTGGCCGGCCGTGCGGTGAAATCCGAGAGCGTGATACCGAGGCGCAAACGCTGCAGATCAGCCTCGCTGGGCACACCCTCAACCTGCGCCCAATAGGTTTTTTCCAGCTTGTGTTTGGGGTCAGCGATACGCGCCTGCAGCTTGCCGTCATCGGTGAGGATCAACAAGCCTTCGCTATCGGCATCAAGGCGGCCAGCGACATAAACATCCTTGAGCGTAACGAACTCGCCCAGCGCCCGCCATTTACCTTCTGGTGTGAACTGGCTGAGAACGCCGTAGGGCTTGTTGAAGAGGACTAGCTTGGACACGGATCAGGACTTCTGGCGTTCGACGAAAACGTAATTTTCGCCGATTTTTACGGTTGACCGTGGAATCCGTTTGCGCTGGCCGTTCAGTCCGCTAACAAAACTGACTTGTCATCCCCGACTGCGGTGGCAGTCTGGTGTGCGTTTCGCGGCTGTCCCAAAATGTCATGGAATTGTTACGTGCGTTTCATGACATGTCGGAATCCAACACTTAAAATCGCCTGACTCGCTTGACTATCAAGAGCTGACGTTGCGCTCAGCAGACTGTCAGGCGCGTTGTCGATGCTTCAGGTGGCGACACCATCCGGTGAATTCAGCGATTCAAGGGGGCAGGGATGAAAACAAGAATCTCCATGGCTGCACTGGCGGGGTACTTCATCCTGCATTTACGTCTGCCCGACAACACTCAAGGAGTAAGAAAATGAAAAGTCGAATTCTGATTTTGGGTGCTGTAGCACTGTTGACCGCAGTGATTCCCGGGCTGGGTATGGCGCAACATGTGAACGGTGTTCTCGGGTCGCCCTCTGCCACCACGACTATCAGCGGCAAGCATCTGCCAACGCCCGATCCGAAATTCGGCGGCGTCATTAACCAGAAGGCCTCGGAATCGACCGGGTGGTGGGCGCCCCGTGTCGTGCCGCCGAAGAAGGCGCCCAATGTGCTGCTGATCATGCTGGACGATGCCGGGTATGCTGCGCCGGCGACGTTCGGTGGCGTCATCCCGACACCCGCTCTGGATCGCATCGCGAAAGACGGCCTGCGCTACACGAATTTCCACACCACATCGCTCTGCTCGCCGACGCGCGCCGCCCTGATCACCGGGCGCAACCATCACGTGGCCGGCTTCGGCACAGTTGGTGAAGTCGGGACCGGATTCCCCGGCTACAACTCGATCATCCGCAAGGAGAACGGCACAATTGGCACGATCATGAAGGAGAACGGGTACGCGACCTCGTGGTTCGGCAAGAACCACAATACCCCCTCCTATCAGGCGACGCAGGCCGGACCGTTCGATCAGTGGCCGAACGGCATGGGCTTCGAATACTTTTACGGTTTCATGGGCGGCGATGCCAGCCAGTGGCAGCCGAACCTCTACCGCAATACAACCGCCATTTACCCCTTCGAGGGCAAGCCGGGTTGGAACCTGACCACGGCCATGGCCGATGAAGCCATCCAGTACATGCGGAATATCAAGTCAGTGGCACCCGACAAGCCTTTCCTCGTCTATTACGTCCCCGGCGCTACGCACGCACCACATCATCCGACGCCGGAGTGGATCAAGAAGGTTAGCGACATGAAGCTCTTCGATGGGGGCTGGAACAAGCTGCGCGAGACCATCTTCGCCAACCAGAAGCGGCTGGGCATCATGCCGGCGGAGGCCCAACTCACACCCTGGCCGAAGGAACTGCCCGAGTGGGACTCGCTCAGCGATGTGGAGAAGCGGCTGTTCGTCAAGCAGATGGACGTTTACGCCGCCTACCTCGCCTATACGGACAACGAGATCGGCCGCGTCATTCAGGCGGTCGAGGATCTGGGTCAGCGCGACAATACCCTGGTCATCTATATCACGGGTGACAACGGACCGAGCTCGGAGGGTCTGCGCAACGGCTCGCCAAACGAGTTCACTGCCTTCAACGGCGTCGCCATGGAAGTCAAGCCCCAGCTTCTCTGGTATCCGTTCTGGGGGTCAGACAAGACCTTCCCGCACTTCGCGGCCGGCTGGGCGTGGGCGATGGCCACCCCGTTCAAGTGGGTGAAGCAGGTAGCGTCGCATTTCGGCGGGACGGCGCAAGGCGTGGCGATGTCGTGGCCCGACCGCATCACGGATAAGGGCGGCATCCGCCACCAGTTCCATCACATCATCGATATCACGCCGACCATCCTCGATGCCGCGGGTATCCACGTACCCGATACGATCAATGGCATCAAGCAGCGCCCGATGGACGGCGTCAGCATGGCCTACACCTGGGACAAGGCGAACGCCAGCACGGGAACGCATCACACCACGCAGTATTTCGAGATACTCGGCAACCGTGCCATCTATCACGATGGCTGGGTTGCAGCGACGACCCCGGCGACGCTGCCGTGGCAGCTGAGCACCAAGCCGGCGCCCGACGTGATGACCGGCTACAAGTGGGAGCTCTACCATGTAAAGGAGGATCCTACCCAGTACAACGACCTGGCAGCGAAGATGCCCGAGAAGTTGAAGCAGATGCAGGACATCTTCTATCTTGAGGCCGCCAAGCATGACGTGCTGCCACTCGACAACACAACGCTCGCCCGCTGGAACACGCCACGTCCCAACCTGACCGCCGGGCGCACCGAGTTTACCTACAGCGGCCCGGTCAACGGCGTGCCCAACAGTGGCGCTCCTAAAATCCTCAACAAAAGCTTCACCATCACAGCCGAGGTGACGATTCCCAAGGGCGGGGCCGAAGGCATGATCGTTACCGATGGCGGGCGCTTCGGCGGCTACGGCCTGTTCCTGAGCAAGGGCGTGGCCGGTGTGCGCAGTGGCAAGCCGGTCTTCCTCTACAACCTGCTCGACCTCAAACGCACGGTCTGGGACGGCCCTGAGCTGAAACCCGGCAAGCACACCATCGTCTTTGACTTCAAGTCCGCCGAGCCGGGTCTGGGCAAGGGCGGCACCGGTGTGCTCAGCGTCGATGGCAAGGAAGTGGCGCGCAAAACGATGGAGAACAGCATGCCGATCACCTTCCCCGAAGACGAGACCTTCGACGTCGGTTCGGACACGCGTACCGGCGTCGCGATGATCGAATATCGCTACGA
>CAXYZX010000094.1:0-10213 GCA_964293845.1 uncultured Dechloromonas sp. | reverse complement strand
GTCTTGATCTGGCCGGCATTGAGGCCAACGGCGATATCGGCGATGGTGCTGTCTTCGGTTTCACCGGAGCGATGCGAGATCACCGCGGTGTAACCAGCGCGCTTGGCCATTTCAACGGCAGCAAAGGTTTCAGACAGGGTACCGATCTGGTTGATCTTGATCAGGATGGAATTGCCAATGCCTTGCTTGATACCTTCCTTGAAGATCTTGGTATTGGTGACAAAAATGTCGTCGCCAACGATCTGCACGGTCTTGCCGAGACGCTCGGTGAGCAGCTTCCAGCCGTCCCAGTCACCTTCGGCCATGCCATCTTCGATGGAGACGATGGGAAACTGGTCAGCCAGATTGGCCAGATAATCGGTGAATTGGGCTGAAGTCAGTTGCAAGCCCTCGCCGGCCAGATGGTACTTGCCGTCTTTGTAAAACTCGGAAGCGGCACAGTCCAGCGCCAGCAGCACATCCTGCCCCGGTACATAACCAGCGGCTTCGATCGCCTGCATGATGATCTGCAAGGCTTCAGCATGGCTGCCGAGGTTAGGCGCAAAACCGCCTTCGTCGCCAACTGCAGTGGAGTGGCCCTTCTTGTCGAGCAGTTTTTTCAGTGAATGAAAAATTTCGGCACCACAACGCAGGGCCTCGCGGAAAGTGGCCGCGCCGACCGGCATCACCATGAATTCCTGGATATCCAGGCTATTGTTGGCATGCTCGCCACCATTGATGATATTCATCATCGGTACCGGCATCTGCATCGGACCCATACCGCCGAAATAGCGGTAAAGCGGCAGGCCGGACTCTTCGGCAGCAGCCTTGGCAACCGCCATCGAGACCGCCAGGATGGCATTGGCGCCAAGACGCGACTTGTTATCGGTACCATCAAGGTCAATCATGGTCTGATCGATGAAAGCCTGTTCCTGAGCATCGAGGCCGATGATGGCTTCGGAAATCTCGGTATTGACGTTCTCAACCGCCTGCATGACACCCTTGCCAAGATAACGGCTGGCATCGCCATCACGCAACTCGATGGCCTCGCGCGAACCGGTGGAAGCACCAGAAGGAACAGCCGCCCGGCCCATGACACCGCTCTCCAGCAGCACATCAGCTTCAACGGTGGGATTGCCACGGGAATCAAGAATCTCACGGGCAACAACATCAACGATGGAACTCATATTTCTTCCTTATTATCAGCAGGTTGAAAAGACTATTTAAACTAAATTATTAACTTAATTCTTCAAAGCCAGCCAGCTTGACTGCCCTATCCAGGGCGACCAAGGTGCTCAGCAGACTTTCCATACGCTCCAGCGGCCAGCTGTTCGGACCATCCGACCAGGCTTTTTCCGGACACGGATGGGTTTCCATGAACAGGCCGGAAATACCGACGGCAACAGCTGCTCGGGCCAGCACTGGCACAAACTCGCGTTGACCGCCAGACGTCGTACCCTGCCCGCCCGGCAACTGCACACTGTGCGTCGCATCGAAAACCACCGGACAAGCGGTTTCGCGCATGATGGCCAGACTGCGCATGTCGGACACCAGATTGTTGTAACCAAAGGAGGCGCCACGCTCGCAGACCATGATGTTATCGGCGCCGTTATTCACTTCACGCGCCTTGTCGACGACATTCTTCATATCGCCCGGCGCCAGGAACTGGCCCTTCTTGATGTTCACCGGCTTGCCACAGGTGGCTACAGCATGGATGAAGTCGGTCTGACGGCAGAGGAAAGCCGGCGTCTGAAGGACATCAACGACACTGGCAACTAGCGCGATCTGGTCAATGCCATGCACATCGGTCAGTACCGGCACGCCAATCTGGCGCTGCACTTCCGAAAGAATGCGCAAGCCTTCGTCAATACCAAGACCACGCACCGATTTGCCGGAACTGCGGTTGGCCTTGTCGTAGGAGGCCTTAAAAATGTAGTTAATCCCGAGTCGACCGCAAACTTCCTTCATGTGGCCAGCCACATCAAGGCAGAGTTGCTCGGATTCAGCGGTGCACGGACCGGCGATCAGAAAAAAAGGCTGGTCAAGACCAGCCTCGAAACCACAGAGTTTCATTTGCCTTTAGCCTGTTGATTGGCCAGCGCCGCCTTGACATAGGATGTAAAGAGCGGGTGACCCTGACGCGGGTTGGAGGTGAATTCCGGGTGAAACTGGCAACCGACGAACCACGGATGGACGTCAGCCGACAGCTCAACCATTTCGCAAAGATCAGTCCCCGGCGCACGGCCGGAAACTTTCAGACCTTTCTCTTCGAGTTGAGCGAGCAAAATATTGTTAACTTCGTAGCGATGGCGATGACGCTCAGTGATCTCCGGCGCACCATAGATTTCGCGAGCCAGGGAACCCTCGCTCAGTTTGCAGACCTGCCCGCCAAGACGCATGGTGCCGCCGATATCGGAATCTTCACTGCGCTTCTCGACTTTACCGGAGGCATCCAGCCACTCTGTAATCAGGCCAATCACCGGATACGGAGTGTCCTGCACGAACTCGGTGGAGTGCGCACCAGCCATTCCGGCAACATCGCGGGCAAATTCAACGACAGCCAGCTGCATACCGAGACAGATGCCAAGATAAGGCACCTTGTTTTCACGCGCATAGCGAATGGCAGCAATTTTGCCTTCCGTACCGCGTCGACCGAAACCACCGGGTACCAGAATGGCATCGACATCCTTGAGTACGCCAATGCCGTCATTCTCGATATTTTCTGAATCGATATAGACTATATTTACTTCGCTGCGCGTATGAATACCGGCATGCTTGATCGCTTCGATCAGCGACTTGTAGGACTCGGTGAGATCAACATACTTGCCGACAAAGGCAATCTTCACCGTATTCAGCGGATGCTCAAGCGCATCGATCAGCTTGCTCCAGATCGACAGGTCAGCCGCCTTGGCCAGGATGCCCAGCTTGTGGCAGACGATCTCGTCGAGCATCTGCTCGTGCAGCATGCCGGGAATCTTGTAGATCGAATCAGCATCGAGGCACTCGATCACCGCTTCCGGCATCACGTTACAGAACAGGGCAATCTTGCGCCGCTCCTCGACCGGAATCGAACGGTCGGCACGGCAGAGCAGGATATCCGGCTGGATACCGATTTCTCGCAGTTCCTTGACCGAGTGCTGGGTCGGCTTGGTTTTGAGTTCACCGGCAGTCGGAATGTAGGGCAGCAGCGTCAGGTGCATGAAGCAGACGTTATTGCGACCTTCCTGGATGCCCATCTGGCGGATAGCTTCAAGGAAGGGCAAGGACTCGATGTCGCCGACGGTGCCGCCGACTTCAACGATGGCTACATCAGCCCCTTCGGCGCCAGCCTTGATCTTGACCTTGATCTCATCGGTAATGTGCGGGATGACCTGCACGGTCTTGCCGAGATATTCACCACGGCGTTCCTTCTTGATCACCGTATCGTAAATCTGGCCGGTCGTGAAGTTGTTGCGCCGACTCATCTTGGCGCTGGTAAAGCGCTCATAGTGACCGAGATCGAGATCAGTCTCGGCACCATCTTCCGTCACGAAAACCTCACCATGCTGGAAAGGACTCATCGTGCCGGGGTCGACGTTGATGTAGGGGTCAAGCTTGATATGGGTGACTTTGATGCCGCGGGATTCCAGAATGGCCCCCAGCGACGCGGCGGCGATGCCTTTGCCCAATGAGGACACGACACCACCTGTAACGAAAACGTATTTGGTCATAAAAAGACAGGCTGCGGGAAAGCAGAATGATAGCCGATAAGGGATGAAATCCCCAAGCATGTCGACCAGATTGGGGATTTCAGCCGCTTTGCTGCGGTCCACCGAAATAACCCTACGATTTGCTAGAATTTAGGGTTAGCCAGCCACCAGAAAACACCTTGAAGAACGTTCTCGTCATCAATTTCTCGCAAACCGGACAACTTTCTGAAGTCAGCGCCCAGATTGTTGCACCGCTACGCGCCGCCGGGCACACCGTGCACGTCGAGACTCTGGTGCCGGAAACGCCGTTCCCATGGCCGTGGCCGGTGGTCGATTTTGTCGATGCCTTTGCCGAATGCGTGCAGCTCGACGCACCACCACTCAAGCCCTTGAGTATTACTGCTGACCGGCAATTCGATCTGGTCATCCTGACTTATCAGGTCTGGTATCTGGCGCCGGCACTACCGATGACAGCTTTCCTGAAAAGCCCTGCCGGCCAACACCTGATCAGGGACAAACCGGTCGTCACCGTGGTCGCCTGCCGCAATATGTGGCTTTCGGCGCAAGAAACGATGAAACGACTGATCGCCGAGGCTGGCGGCCAGTTGCGCGACCATCTGGCGTTCACCGATCAGGGCCCGGCCTTGGCCACCTTCATCACCACGCCGCGCTGGGTGCTGACCGGCAAGCGCAATCGCTTTTTCGGTCTACCACCGGCTGGCGTCGCAGCGGAAGAAATTCGCGGCGCCAGCCGCTTTGGCCGGGCACTCGCCGATGCCCTGGATCATGATCGGGAAAAATTACCGGCGCCCATGCTGACCGGACTCAAGGCGGCCACCGTTGAGCCGCGTCTGGCGATCAGCGAACGAGCTGCGTTACGTGCCTTCAGGGTCTGGTCGAAACTGATCCGGCTTTTTGGCCGCCGCGGGCAGTGGCGGCGCCGGCCGATACTTCTCGTTTTCGCCATTTACTTGATTACGATGGTGATTACCGTCGTCCCTTTAAGCCTGTTGATACAATGGTTGCTTTCCCCGTTACTCAAACCACGGCTTGAGCGGCTTAAAACCAAGCTTGAACAGCCTTCCGGCTCGCAGGAATTCAACCTGGAAAAATATGCACAGTAGCGGCAAGGTTTACATCACCAAGACCTCGGCTTTTTTGCCCAATGCGCCGGTCAGCAACGACGACATTGAAAGCGTACTGGGCATGGTTGCCGGCCGCCCGTCGCGCGCCCGGCGCATCGTGCTGCGCAACAACGGCATCCGCCAGCGTTACTACGCGATTGATCCGGTTACTGGCAAAACCACCCACAACAACACCCAGCTGACCGCTGCAGCAGTGCGCGCGCTTGAAGTCGATGGCGCTATCGACTGCCTGGTCACCGGCACCTCGATGCCGGACCAGTTGATGCCCAACCATGGCGTCATGGTTCATGGCGAACTGGGTATCGCCGCCTGCGAAGTGGTGGCTACCGCCGGCATCTGCCTGGCCGGCATGACGGCGCTCAAATATGCCTACATGGCCATTCTTTGCGGGCAGGCAAGCAATGCGGTGGCGACTGGCTCGGAGCTGGCCTCTGCCGTGCTGCATGCACGCAATTTCACGGCTGAATCCGAGCACCGTATCAGCGAAATGGAAGGCAACCCGGAAATTGCCTTCGAGAAGGATTTTTTACGCTGGATGCTCTCCGATGGCGCCGGCGCCTTCCTGTTGCGCAATCAGCCGGCAGACCACGGCCTCTCGTTGCGTATTGACTGGATCGACATCCTGTCGCAGGCCGGCAGCATGGAGGTTTGCATGTACGCTGGTGGCGAGAAACAAGCCGACGGTTCGCTCAAGGGCTGGCAAGCCTTTGCCGCCGACGAATGGGCCGCTCGTTCTGTGTTTTCCGTCAAGCAGGACGTTCGGCTGCTGAACGAAAACGTGGCTTATCAAACGATAGGCAAATTGCTGAAGAAGGCGGTCCAGACCCGCGGGCTGACGCCGGAGGAGATCGACTGGTTTCTGCCGCACATGTCCTCCGAGTATTTCCGCCAGCCGGTCGCCGATTGCATGGCGGCGGGCGACTTCATCATTCCGCAGGAAAAATGGTTTACCAACTTGCAGACCAAGGGCAACACTGGCTCGGCATCAATTTTTATCATGATTGATGAACTATTCAAGAACGGCCAATTAACAGCAGGTGACCGCCTGCTCTGTTTTATCCCGGAAAGTGGCCGTTTTACTGGCTCCCTGATGCACCTGACTGCGGTCGACCATGCTGGATAGCGAGGTCCCGCAGGAAGGCAACAGCACACTGGGCGGCCATCGCAAAGGGCTTTACGCGAAAGGAACGGATGGCAAAATCCATCTCGTCCAGTCGGCCGGCTGGGAGGTTGAAGAGATCGTCACGCGTCAGGCCGTCGATGATCTCCTGCGCCTGACTGAAGATGCGCGGCAACGGGTAGTGGCCGGGCAAACATCGGCCCTTGAATTCCACATGCACCGCCTCCGTATGGATGTCGCCCTGCTCGCGCAGGTGACCGGCCTCTGGCAATGGCGCATCCGCCGCCATTTCCGCCCTGAAATTTTCTCCCGCCTGTCGCCGCAGTTGCTGGCGCGCTACGGCGAGGCCATGGGCCTTACGGCCGAGCAGTTGAAGAAGGCGGAATAATGGAATTCCAGCACAGTCAGGCTTCGCATTGCGAAAGCGGCGTCATGTCGGCCATGTTGCGCCATCACGGCCTGCCGATTTCCGAACCGATGACTTTCGGTCTCGCCTCAGCGCTCTCCTTCGCCTACCTGCCCTTCGTCAAGATCAACGGCCTGCCGCTAGTGGCTTACCGTATGCCGCCCAGGTTCATCATCAAGGGACTGCAAAAACCGCTGGCGCTGAAGATGCGCTTCGAGACTTTCCGCAATCAGCAGGCGGGTGTGCGGCGCCTTGATGAGCTGCTGGCCGACGGTCAGGTGGTCGGCATGCAAACCTCCGTTTTCTGGCTGCCCTACATGCCGGAGGACCTGCGCTTCCACTTCAATGCCCACAACGTGCTGGCCTTTGCCAAGGATGCGGCCAGTGGCGACTATCATCTCTCCGACCCGGTGGTCGAAACCGCCGTCACCTGCCCGGCCGATGCCCTGCAACGGGCGCGTTTTGCCAAGGGGGCGCTGGCCCCCAAGGGGCTGCTTTATTACACGACCGGCAAACCCGCCACACCGGACTGGGCCAGGGTCATCCCCGCTGCCATCAAAAAGACGACGCGCATCATGCTCGATACCCCGCTGCCGATCATCGGGGTGCGCGGTATCCGCCGCCTGGCCAACGCCATAGCGCGTCTGGAAAAGAACAGCGATCCGGCGCAGAGCAAGATGTTCATCGGTCAGGTGGTGCGCATGCAGGAAGAAATTGGCACCGGCGGTGGTGGTTTCCGCTTCATTTACGCCTCCTTCCTGCAGGAAGCTGCTGATCTACTGGCGCGCCCGGCGCTCAACGAACTCTCCGAAGCGCTTGTCGACATTGGCGACGAATGGCGCGAATTCGCCCTCTCCACCGCGCGCATGATCCGTGACCGCGAGCCGCTGGTGCCTTCCACATTGGCCGACAAGTTGCGCCTGATCGCGGACCGCGAGCAGGCTTTTTTCCGCGACCTGCGCCGCGCTGCCTGATGCTGCGCATCGCTGGCGTTTCTTATCGTTATCGTGACGCCCCGACGCCGGCGCTGTACCAGGTTTCATTGGAAATTCCCGGCGGCGGCATCTTTGGCCTGCTCGGCCCCAACGGCGCTGGCAAGACCACGTTAATTTCCCTGCTTTCCGGGCTGTTGACCGCAAACGATGGGGAAATTTCACTGCATGGCCAGCCGCTGGTTGCCATCCGCGCCGCCAATCCACGCGCTATCGCACTGGTGCCGCAGGATTACGCCTTTTACCCGATGCTCACCGTCGCTGAAAACCTGCGCTTTTTTGCCGGCGTGCTTGGATTTGACGGTAGCGAGTTGAAGAACCAGTGCGCTTCGGCGATCGCCTTTGCGCGCCTAGAACAGGTCGTCAGTAAGCGCGCCGAGCAGCTTTCCGGCGGTCTGCGCCGGCGCCTCAACCTGGCCATCGGCCTGCTCGGCCAGCCGCAATTGCTGCTCCTTGATGAACCGACGGTCGGGGTTGATCCGCAATCACGCCACTTTCTGCTCGACTCGATCGCCGCCCTGCCCGCTGCTGGCACGACGGTGATCTACACCAGCCACTACATGGAAGAAGTCGAGGCCATCTGCGCCAACGTCGCCATCATCGACCAGGGCCAGGTGCTGGCCGCCGGCGCCCTGGCGGATTTGCTGCGCAGCCCGGAACCCGTGCTCGACATCACACTTGAGCAAGCGATGCCGGAAAGCATGGCAACGCGCTATGCCGCCAAGCTCAACGGCGCACAAAAATATCGCCTGATTTTGCCGTCGACCGCAACATTGCCCCGCCTGCTTGAGGAACTCGCTGCTGTCAGCTGCAGCGTACGTGAAATCAATTTTGGTCAGCACAATCTGGAGCAGGTCTTCATGCGCCTGACCAACCGCTCGCTGCGCGACTGAACCATGTCAGCACGCCTGCTCGCCCTCTGGCTCAAGGAAACCATCGCCCTGCTGCGCGACCGGCATGGTCTGCTGGCGCTGTTCATCATGCCGACCATTTTCATACTGGTGATGACGATGGCGCTGCGCGACGCCTTCTCGCCTGGTGTAACGATTGATGTCAGCTATTCGGTCATCGACCTTGATCGGAGTCCGAGTTCCAAAGCGCTGGTCAAACGTCTGGAGAAAAGCGCTTCCTTCCGACACCTTGAAGGCAATGCTGAGCTTGAGTCAGCACGCAGCAACATCCTCAAAGGCAAACAAAACCTTGCCCTCGTCCTGCCCAAGGAATTCGGCAGCCGCCTGCTGACGCCGGGCGGCAGCGACGGCAAAGCGGCCGAGCCACTGACCCTGCTCGTCGACCCGGCACTCACCCCGGCCCTGCAACTGGCCTTCCGCAATCAGGTCATGGCTGCACTCGGCGCCGTGCGCGCCGACGAACTGACGGTCAAGGCCGGCAAGCTGTTCGGCCTGCCGACGGCCGTCGGTGCCCAAGTCGAAAAAGACTGGCCGGACGAAATCCGCAGTGAAGCGGTACGCGGCGACCAGAACGCCAAGATTCCCTCCTCAGTGCAGCAAAACGTCCCGGCCTGGCTGATCTTCGCCATGTTCTTCGTCGTCATCCCGGTCTCCTCCATTTTCATCATCGAACGCCAGCAAGGCACGCTGCAACGCCTGCGCGCCATGGGCCTGCCCTTCCATCTGGTGCTCGCCGGCAAGTTGCTGCCCTTCTTCATCGTCAATCAGGTGCAGGCCGTTTTAATGGTCCTGGTCGGCATCTATCTGGTACCGCTGTTCGGCAGCGAAGCACTGGAACTGCCCAACAGCCTGCCGCTGCTCTTCAACTGGTGGGCCGTTGCGGCCGCCGTCAGTCTGGCTGCCGTATCCTGGGCGCTGCTCGTCGCCAGTCTGGCGAAAACCTCTGAACAGGCGACCATCGTCGGCGGTGTCGGCAACATTTTGATGGGCGCCATTGGCGGCATCATGGTCCCCAAATTCATCATGCCGGCCACCATGCAGACCCTTGCCGCGCTGTCACCGATGGCATGGGGGCTGGAAGGCTTTCATACCGTCATGCTGCGTCACGGCAGCTTTGCCGACATCCTGCCCAGCCTCGCCCAACTACTGGCTTTTGCCGCCGCGTCATTACTCGCTGCCATCTGGCTCAACCACCGCGCCCTCGCTGAACTCTCATGAACACTGCTCTCTGCCTCGAACTAAAGGCTCTGATCGTCGAAGCCTGCGACAAGGATTGTGACCCGGCCAGCATCGGCGACGACGAACTGCTGTTCGGCCCGGATGCGCCGCTGCAACTCGATTCGCTCGACGCCCTGCAAGTCTCGATGGCAATCAAGAAAAAATACGGCTTGCGCCTGCCGGACAGCAAGGAAACCCGGCGCGTCCTTTCCAGCGTCGCCAACATGACGGAACACCTGGAAAACTGGCTCGCCAGCCGCCCATGAGACGACCGGTTTTTATTGTTGGCAGCGGACTGCTTTGCGCCAGGGGGGATACACCGGCCAATGTTGCCGGCGCACTGTGGGACGGCGAACATGAGGCAGGGAAACGCTATTTGGGGGAGCGTGAGTTTCCTTATTTCTCACTAGGCGGCTGTTTCAAAACCCCTAATCCCCCTAGCCCCCGTAGTCGGGGGGAAGCACGTGGGGAAGGAGGAATTTCTCCTCCCCTGACAAGGGGAGGCCGGGAGGGGTTGCCTTTCCTGACTTCCGAACCAGACTGGCTGACCCGCGCTCAACAAGCCATACATCACGTCACCTCCCAACTCGGCCCATTACCGCCGAAGACGCCCTTGTTCATCGCCTCCTCCTCCTTCCAGATCGGCCATTTCGAGCAACAGGGCGCGCCCTTCAATCTGCCCCTGGCCAATGCTGAATTCAGCCGCCAGATTGCCGACTGGATGCAACTCGGCGGCCTGCGCGCCAGCTTCTC
>CAXYZX010000093.1:0-10371 GCA_964293845.1 uncultured Dechloromonas sp. | reverse complement strand
GCAGGTGTTTTCTGGAGCCTGTGGCTGGTCCGCGATCTGATGAAAAAGCGCTCGCAAGCAGAGCAGGCTCTGCGCGCCGAACATGCCTTCCGGACAGCCATGGAGGATTCACTGACCGTCGGCATGCGTGCCCGGGATCTTCACGGGAGAGTCACTTACGTCAACCCGGCGTTTTGCAAAATGACCGGATTCAGCCCCGATGAACTAGTCGACAAAACCCCTCCCATGCCCTACTGGGTTCCTGAGCAAATCGACGAAACCTTTGCTATACATCAGGCAGTAATGGCCGGCTTGGCTCCGCTGGATGGTTTTGAGATCACCTTCCAGCGCAAAAATGGCGAACATTTTGAAGCGCTTGTCTATGAAGCCAAACTGATTGACGGCGATGGACAGCATACCGGCTGGATGGCCTCGATGCTCGATATCAGCGAGCGCAAACGCACTGAAGAGATGGCCCGCCAACAGCAGGAGCAACTTCAGTTTACAGCCCGCCTTGTCACCATGGGCGAAATGGCGTCGACATTAGCCCATGAATTGAACCAGCCCCTTTCCGCCATCGCCAGTTACAACACGGGTTGCCTCAATCTGATGAACAGTGACGATTGCAAGGCCGACGATATTCGCCCGGCACTGGAGAAGATTGGCATCCAGGCACAACGTGCCGGACGCATCATTCGCCGTGTGCATGATTTTGTACGCAAAAGCGAACCCAAACGCGCCCCTTGCCAGCTTGCAGAAGTAATTGATGACTGCCTTGGCTTTATCGAGGCCGACGCCCGCAAGCGCCATGTACACATTGAATACAAAACCAGTGAACTACCCGATGTAATGGCCGATCGCCTGATGCTGGAACAGGTTCTGCTAAACATCATCCGCAACGGTATGGATGCTATGAGTGAATTGCCCGAGCACCAGCGGATTTTGCGGATTGATACACTCTGCCATGAGAGTGAACTTGAAATTCTGGTTTGCGACCAGGGCTGCGGCATGACCGCAGAGGTCAAGGAAAAAATATTTACCGCTTTTTTTACGACAAAACCTGAAGGCATGGGCATTGGGCTCTCCATCTGTCGCTCAATCATTGAGTTTCATCGAGGCCGCCTGTGGGCTGCAGACAATACCCAAAGCGCGACAGGAAACGGTACGATCTTCCATATAACCTTACCGCTGGAAAAAACATGAATACGCCGAAAGCCCATCTCGTTGATGACGACGAAGCGATTCGCGACGCCGTCGCCTGGCTGCTCAAATCGCGCGGCATCCCCAGCACGGCTTACGCCAGCGCCGAGGAATTTCTGGCAGCCTGGTCACCAAATTTGGCCGGCTGCCTGATCCTCGACATGCGGATGACCGGTATGACCGGCCTTGACCTCTTCGAACTGTTGCAGGAAAAGCAATCAACTTTGCCTGTCATTTTCCTGACGGGTCACGGGGACGTACCGCTAGCAGTCATTACTCTGAAAAAAGGGGCTTTCGATTTTTTTGAAAAGCCACTTAACGACAACGAACTCGCCACCCGAGTCGCCGAGGCCATTGTGCTTGATACCCGGCAAAGGGAAAATATCGCCTCCTTGGATTCCGTGAATCAACGACTGGCCAGCCTGACCAGCCGTGAAAAACAGATCATGGAACTGGTACTGGCCGGCAAACTAAATAAAGTCATTGCCGACGAATTGAACATCAGCATGCGCACAGTTGAGGTGCATCGTGCCAATCTTTTCGACAAAATGAAGGTAAAAACCGCAGTCGACCTAGCCAATTTAATTAATCCTGTTCGCTAGCACTTCCCTAAGCCTTCTTTTTTTTGCTAGCATCTTGCGACATCATCCAGCGCTAATCTACCGGCGCCACATTTCAAACCGCGACCACTCTTTCGCGTCACCCTATTCACGAGGCATCCCAATGAGCGAGCACATCCATTACGTCACCGATGACACCTTTGAATCTGAAGTGTTGCAATCGCAGCAGCCGGTTCTGGTCGATTACTGGGCTGAATGGTGCGGTCCCTGCAAGATGATTGCCCCGATCCTTGACGAAATCGCCAAGGATTATGCTGGCAAGCTCAAGGTGGCCAAGGTTAATATCGATGACAATCAGGCGACCCCGGCCAAGTTTGGTATCCGTGGCATTCCCACCCTGATGATCTTTAAAAATGGCAATGTCGAAGCCACCAAGGTTGGAGCACTTTCCAAGTCTCAACTCGCTGCCTTTATTGACAGCAATCTGTAATCTCCGTAGTCTTCCGGCCTGAAGGTAATTTTATATCTTCAGGCCGACGCAAAAGGCTCCCCGCCGGCGTCATCCCCCACCATCGCAGCACGCACCCCTCGGCCCCGGCATCTGACCGGCCCCCTGCAGGTGCCCCCCACCTAGAACACATGCAACTTTCTGAACTCAAGACGCATCACGTCGGCAAACTGCTCGACATGGCAACCGAAGCCGGTATCGAGAACGCCAACCGGATGCGCAAGCAAGAACTGATTTACGCCATTCTGAAACACGAAGCAAAAAAGGGAGTCACCATTTATGGCGACGGCACCCTTGAAGTGCTTTCTGACGGCTTTGGTTTCCTCCGCTCGCCGGATACCTCCTACCTCGCCAACCCGGACGATATTTATGTCTCGCCCTCACAGGTGCGTCGCTTCAACTTGCGCACCGGCGACACCATTGCCGGCGAAATCCGTACGCCCAAGGAAGGCGAACGCTACGTTGCGCTAACCAAACTTGATAGCATCAACGGCTTCCCGCCCGAAGCGAACAAGAACAAGATCATGTTTGAAAACCTGACCCCGCTGCACCCGACGCGCATGCTGCGTCTGGAGCGCGATATCAAGTCAGAAGAAAACATCACCAGTCGTGTGATCGACATGATCGCCCCGGTTGGCGCCGGCCAACGCGGTCTGCTGGTTGCGCCGCCCAAGACAGGTAAGACAGTCATGCTGCAGAACATTGCTCATGCCATCACTGCCAACCATCCGGATGTTGTACTTATTGTCCTTCTGATCGACGAGCGACCGGAAGAAGTGACCGAAATGACCCGCACCGTCAAAGGCGAAGTAGTTGCCTCGACCTTTGACGAGCCGGCTTCACGTCACGTCGCAGTAGCCGAAATGGTGATCGAAAAAGCCAAGCGTCTGGTTGAGCACAAAAAAGACGTGGTCATCCTGCTTGACTCCATCACCCGCCTCGCCCGTGCCTACAATACCGTGCAGCCGGCCTCAGGCAAGGTGCTGACTGGCGGTGTCGATGCCAATGCCCTGCAGAAACCCAAGCGTTTCTTCGGCGCCGCACGCAACATCGAGGAAGGCGGCTCACTGACCATACTGGCCACTGCGCTGATCGATACCGGCTCACGCATGGACGAAGTGATTTACGAAGAATTCAAGGGCACCGGCAACGCCGAAATTCACCTCGACCGCCGCATGGCCGAGAAGCGCATGTATCCGGCGATCAACGTCAACCGCTCGGGTACGCGCCGCGAAGAATTGCTGCTCAAGCCGGATGTCCTGCAAAAAATGTGGGTTCTGCGCAAACTCTGCTACCCGATGGACGACCTGGCTGCGATGGAATTCCTGCTCGACAAGGTCAAGTCAACTAAGGGCAACGCCGAGTTCTTTGATGCCATGCGTCGCGGATAAACCAATTTAACATTGCAAGCGCGTGATTATTCGAGGATAATCTTGCGTTTTCCAGGTCGGCCACATCCGCCGGTCGCGTAACGAAAGGACTAGAAGTGAAAGCAAATATCCATCCCGATTACAACGAAATCACGGTCACCTGCTCCTGCGGCAGCATCATCACGACCCGCTCGACCATGAAGAAAGACCTGCACGTTGAAGTCTGCTCCATGTGCCACCCGTTCTACACTGGCAAACAGAAGATCGTTGATACCGCTGGCCGTGTCGAGCGCTTCAACCAGAAGTTCGGCAGCATGATGCGCAACAAGGCTTCTAGCTGATCTGCCTGATGTATCCAAAGAGAGGCAGCCGCAGGGCTGCCTTTTTCTTTTGTGGCCGGCATGTCTGAGACACTTTCCCTGAACACGCTGCTCCGCCGTGGCATTCGCTTGCCACCGGTCGGCTGGGTGCTGGCCGGGATGCTGGCTTTCTACGTGCTGGCCGGCCTCTTCGGCCGTGACCCGTGGAAGGGTGAAGACGCCATTCACATCGGCACCGCCTGGCAGATGCTGACCCATGGCGACTGGTTGTCGCCTGACCTTGCCGGCCGCGCCTTCCACGAACCACCACTGTATTACTGGAGCGCAGCACTCACCGGCAAAATTTTCGGCTGGCTGTTGCCCCTGCACGAAGCCATGCGCCTGGCCAGCGGCCTCTGGGTCACCTTGGCATTGATCAGCCTTTATTACGCAGCGCGCGAAATCTATGGCCAGGATAGCGCCGCAGCCAGCCCCTTGCTACTCGCCGGTTGTGCCGGTCTGCTCCTTCATGCCCACGATGCGCAGCCGATGCTGATCGGGCTTGCCGCCTATGGCGGCGCGCTCGGTGCACTGGCTGCCATTGGTCGCCGACCACGACTAACTGGTGTTTTCTACGGCATTGCCGTCGCCGGTTGCCTGCTCGGCGCCGGCATTGCACCCACCCTGCCCCTGCTGGCGGCGGCGCCGCTGGCCTGGTGGCTCTCGCCAGACCGTCCCAAAGCGCTACAAACATTGGCAATTGGCCTTGGCATTGCGGCCCTCCTCGCATTGCCGTGGCCGCTCCTGCTGCTAGCCCTTGAACCGGCACGTTTTCACGGCTGGCTGAATACCGAACTGACGCCGCTACGCACCTCATTTTCCTTTACCGGCGCAGGTCGTTTCCTCGCCATGCTGCCGTGGTTCGCCTTCCCGGCACTGCCCCTGGCTGGCTGGACGTTATGGACGCGGCGTAAAACTTTGGCCGCGATGCCGCAACTGCTACCGCTTGGCCTGCTGCTGCTGACCTTCCTGATGCTGGCCCTGGCCTACCGCCCGCGCGAAATTCCTGCGCTGCTCATGCTGCCACCGTTGGCCTTGCTCGCCACCCCTGGTGCGCTTACCCTGCGCCGTGGCGCAGCCAATGCCTTTGACTGGTTCGGCATGATGACCTTCAGTTTCTTTGTCGGTATCGTCTGGCTCGGCTGGTCAGCAATGGCTCTCGGCTGGCCGACAAAACTGGCGAGCCGTGTTGTCATATTACGTCCTGGCTTTGTCGGTCATTTTGACCTGATCGCCTTCAGCATCGGCGTTGTCGCTACTGGCTGGTGGATTTGGCTGATTATTACGGCACCGCGCTCCCCCTATCGCAGCCTGACGCACTGGACGATGGGGTTCACTACACTATGGCTGCTTGCCACAACGCTGATCCTGCCCTGGTTTGACTACGGCAAGAGTTACCGACCGGTCGCTCAGGAAATTGCCAAAATCCTCCCTTCCGGACATGGCTGCGTTGCCGAACGCGGATTAAGCGATACTCAGCGAGCCTCGCTGGCCTATTTTGTCGGAATCGAACCTCTACCTGCCGACTCAAACGCTGGCAAGGAATGCAACTGGGTTTTGGTCACTGGCGATACTCGACCGGAGTTGGCCGCACCAGAAGGCAAATGGACCCGCATCTGGGAAGGTAACCGCCCTGGTGAGCGGAAAGAAAAATTCCGCCTCTACCGGCGTTGACCGCAACAATGTGCAGATCAATGACCGGGAACGATATACCACGTTCCCGTTGAGTCAGAATCACCCCTTGAGGAAATGCTCCCGGTAATATTTGAGTTCATCAATTGACTCATAAATATCCGCCAGCGCGGTATGCCGCCCCTTTTTCTTGAAACCTTTGTAGATTTCCGGTTGCCAGCGCTTGCATAGTTCCTTCAAGGTACTGACGTCCAGATTGCGATAATGGAAAAACTCCTCCAGCTCCGGCATGTAACGCGCCATGAAACGGCGATCCTGGCCGATGGAATTGCCACACATCGGCGAGTGGCCCTTTGATGAATAGCGCTTGAGAAACTCCAGCGCTTCGCCTGCAACCATCGCCTCATCCATAGTGGACACTTTAACCTTGTCGATCAACCCGGAACGCCCGTGCGTTTTCTGGTTCCAATCGTCCATGCCAGCCATTATTTCGTCCGACTGATGTACGACCCAGGCAGGTGACTCGGCAACCAGCTCCAGTTCCGAATTGGTCACCACCATCGCCATTTCGATAATTCGGTCACCATCCGGGTTCAAACCTGTCATTTCCATATCCAGCCAGACGAGGTTGTTTGTGTTGCCTGCCATATAATTGCCCAATTGCATTAAAACCAGAATTTTCTCACAGCTTGACGCCCACCTTCGTGACTTCGACCTTCAGCACACTCTTTCTCCTCGCCTTCGCTTTCACCCTCGGCATTCGCCTGTGGCTGAAATTGCGTCATATTCGCTTTGTTGCCGCCCATCGCACAACAGTCCCAACTGGTTTTAGCGAACGCATTGCGCTGGAGGCCCACCAAAAAGCGGCCGATTACACGGTTGACCGCAACAAGTTCGCCCTGCGCAGCATTGTTATCGATGCAGCACTCTTGCTCACCCTGACACTGGGCGGCGGTCTAGCCTGGCTGCATGACTTCTGGTCGGGGCATCTGGCAGGCCTGCCTTACGGACTGGCGATGATCTTCAGCCTGATGCTGATCTCCGGCGTCATCGATTTACCGTTTTCGCTGTATCAGCAATTCGTCATTGAGGCACGCTATGGCTTCAATCGCATGACTCTCGGCCTGTTCTTCGCTGACCTGATCAAACACAGCTTGGTCGGGATCGTCATCGGCGCCCCGGTCATTGCTGCCGTGCTATGGCTGATGGGAGCCATGGGCAACTATTGGTGGCTTTATGTCTGGCTCTTCTGGTGTGGCTTCAATCTGCTCATTCTCTTCGTTTACCCGACCTGGATTGCCCCTCTGTTCAACAAATTCTCGCCACTGGAAGACGGCGAAATGAAATCGCGCATCGAAGCTTTGCTCATCCGCTGCGGCTTCCGCTCCAGTGGCCTGTTCGTTATGGACGGCTCGAAACGCTCCAGCCACGGCAATGCCTATTTCACTGGTTTTGGCCAGAACAAGCGCATCGTTTTCTTCGACACCCTACTCGCCCGTCTAACCCCAAGCGAAATCGAAGCAGTGCTGGCCCATGAACTCGGCCATTTCCGTCACCACCACGTCATTCAGCGCATCGTTCTGATGTTTGCCGCCTCGCTCGGCTTTCTCTGGCTGCTCGGCCAATTGATCAATGCACCATGGTTCTACAATGGCCTTGGCGTCCCGGCACAAAATACAGCCCTCGCCCTGATCCTCTTCTTCCTCGTCATCCCGGTCTTCACCTTTCCGCTCAGCCCGCTCAGCAGTTACCTCTCGCGACGCAACGAATTCGAGGCCGATGCCTATGCGGCGCAGCACACAGCCGCTGATGACCTGATTCAAGCGCTGCTCAAGCTCTATCAGGATAACGCCTCGACGCTGACCCCTGACCCACTGCACTCGCTTTTTTACGACTCCCACCCGCCAGCGGCGCAACGCATCGACCGTTTGCAAACACTGGAGCAAGCCACATGAAAACACTAACTTCGCTAGTTGCCATTTCTCTGATTTCCCTGCCCGCCCTCGCCAGTGATCCATGGGGCGATGCCGACCCCAAAGTCGGCAAGGAACATCACGACAAGGCCTGCATCGCCTGTCATGTGCGGCTCTATGGCGGTGATGGCAGCAAAATGTACACCCGCGACGGTCGCCTGCTGTCAACCAAGCTTGATGTTCTGCAACGCGTCGCCACCTGCAACTCGCAGGTCAAGGCTGGCTGGTTCCCGGAAGAAGAAGCCGAAGTTGCCGCCTATCTCAACCAGAAATACTACCAATTCAAAGACTAATGGACGGACGCGTCATCGCCGCCCACGGGCGCCAATACATTGTTGAATTACCTGACCGCTCTCGGCTGAGCTGCTTCCCGCGCGGCAAGAAAAGTGATGTCGCCTGTGGCGACCGCGTCGAGATTGAGCAAACATCCGACAATCAGGGGGTGATCAACCTCATACAGCCGCGCACCAGCCTGCTCTATCGCTCCAATGAGGTCAAACAAAAGCTGATTGCCGCCAATGTCGATCAGGTCGTCATTGTTGTCGCCACCGAGCCCGGCTTTTCCGACGAACTGGTCACTCGTGCCTTGCTGGCGGTCGAAAGCGAAGAAATCGAACCGCTCATTGTCCTCAACAAAAGTGATCTGACTGACAAGCTGGCGCAAGCCCGCGAACGCCTCACCATTTTTACCCAACTCGGCTACCGCATACTCGAACTCTCGGCGCTGGAACACGCCGAAGACCTGCGTCCTGCCCTGCAAGGCTTTACCAGCGTGCTGGTTGGCCAATCCGGCATGGGCAAATCGACGCTGGTGAATACACTGGTTCCGGAAGCCCATGCCGCAACGCGTGAAATTTCTTCCGCGCTCGACTCTGGCAAACACACCACCACCCATGCCACGCTCTATCACCTAGACGACGCAAGTGAACTGATTGACTCCCCTGGTCTGCAGGAATTCGGCCTTGGTCATCTTGACCGCCAGGAAATTGAATACGCCTTCCGCGAATTTCGCCCATTTGTTGGCCAATGTCGATTCCGCGATTGTCGCCACGACCGCGAGCCGGACTGCGCACTAATTGCTGCGGTCAACGCCGGAATCATCGATAAAAGACGTTTTGCCACCTATCACCGCATCGTCGCCAGCATCCGCTAAATCCTACCTAAGTCATAGCATTCTTGACCAGAAGGCTAGATAATCAGAATAAGTCGTCACCCACAAGACGACCAATAGAGGAGTGTCATGGCAGCCATTCAGCCCACCATCCTGATCGTAGATGACACACCCGAGAACCTCAGTGTTCTTGGCGAGCTATTGCAATCCTGTTACCGGGTCCGTGCTGCCAACTCAGGCCGGCGCGCCTTGCAGATTGCGCACGGCTCGCCGCAGCCTGACCTCATCCTGCTCGACGTGATGATGCCGGAAATGGACGGCTTTGATGTCCTTGCCCAATTACGCGGCCATCCGGCTACCCAGCATATTCCGGTTATTTTCGTCACGGCCATGGATGGCACCGAGGATGAAGAACGTGGCCTGGATAACGGCGCGGTCGACTACATCACCAAGCCGATACGCCCGGCCATTGTGCTCGCCCGCGTCCGTTCGCAACTTGAACTGAAGCTGGCGCGCGACATTCTGCGTGACCAAAACAGCTATCTCGAATCCGAAGTTGCCCGGCGGATGGCTGAAAACCAGATCATTCAGGACATCAGTATTTTGGCCCTTGCCCGCCTCGCTGAAATCCGCGACCCGGAAACCGGCAACCATCTGCGCCGCACCCAGGAATACGTTCGCGCCCTCGGCCAGGCCCTGTGCCAGCATCCCCGTTTCTCCGGTTTTCTTGACGACACGACAATCAACGCACTGGCCAAATCGGCGCCACTCCACGATATCGGCAAGGTCGGCATTCCCGATCACATCCTGCTCAAGCCCGGCCCCCTGACGCCTGAAGAGTGGGTGATCATGAAAACCCACGCCAAGCTGGGCAGCGATGCCATTGCCCAGGCCGAACAAGACGCCTCGGAACAAGTCGAATTTTTGGCACTGGCCAAGGAAATCGCCCATTCCCACCACGAAAAATGGAATGGTAGCGGCTACCCCGACGGTCTGGCCGGCGATGCCATTCCGATCGCCGCACGCCTGATGGCGCTCGCCGATGTCTTCGATGCACTGATCTGCAAGCGGGTCTACAAATTAGCGTTCAGTTTTGATGAAGCCAGAAACATCATTACCCGGGACAGCGGCAGCCATTTCGACCCCGATATCGTCACCGCCTTTAACGACAATTTTGAGCGTTTCAAAGCCATCGCCGAAGCCTACGGAGAATAGGCAAATTTACAAGCCTGGCCAAAGGGGGCAATAAGTATGACCACGGATCACGAACCGCTAGCAAGCCAGACGCACGAACTCGCCAATGAGCGTCTCCAGTTGCGCACGCTGCTCGACACGCTACCGGATCTGATCTGGCTGAAAGACCAGGAAGGCATCTATCTCAGTTGCAACAAGCGATTTGAGCAGTTTTTCGGGGCCAGTGAAGCCGAAATTGTGGGCAAGACTGATTTCGACTTTGTCGACCACGAATTGGCCGAGTTTTTCCGCGCCAATGACCGGGCTGCCCTCGCCGCAGACGCGCCATGCAATAACGAGGAATGGGTCAGCTTCGCCAATGATGGCCATCGCGAATGGCTGTTGACCACCAAGGCACCGATGCGCGACAGCGCGGGAAAGCTGGTCGGCGTTCTTGGTATCGGCCGCAACATGACCGAGATCAGGGAACTGCAGGAACGCTTCGA